>JANOVW010000324.1:0-17294 GCA_031417575.1 Rhodoferax sp.
TTGTTGTTGCGCAATTTGCTGGACAACGCGCTGCGTTACGCCCCGCCCGATGCGCCAGCCTGCGAACTCGATGTGCGCAGCCAAGCCAACCAGCTCATCATCACCGTGCGCGATTTCGGTCCTGGGGTTGCCGAGGCCCAATTGCCTTTGTTGATGCAACCCTTTTACCGCCCCGACACCGCCCGCCAGCGCAGCACCGGCGGCGTGGGCCTGGGCCTGTATTTGTGCCAACTTGTCGCGCAGGCGCATGGCGGCAGCTTGCAGCTTGCCAATGCGTCACCGGGGTTACGTGCGGTGGTCACATTGCCCATACCCGCATGACGAACAACGTCGAGAATTCAGCGGGCCTGGCGCTTTGTATCCGCCCCGGCGGAGCCTGAAAACAGCTCGGTGGCCGTTTGCGCCACGCGGGTGGTGTCGAAATAGGCATACGCGCCCACGCCCACTGCGCCAATCAGCGGTATAAACCGCGACACACTTTTACCCAGCACTTTTTGGCTAACCTGCAAGCCAATTTTTTGTGCGATGTTTTGCAGCAAGGCACTCGATGTTTTTTGTACCAGCAGGCGTTCGCCCACGCGCACCACCACGTCACGCAGGGCCTGCGCCGACAGGTGTTTGAACAGGCAGTACAACATGTGTTCTCGGGTCAGCGTGGCGTGTTGGCCGTAGATGCCGGCAATGTCAGCCACCATTTGGCCTTGCAGTTTCCAAACTGCCACCAATTCGGGCAAAAACGTGATCCAGCCCAGGGGCCCCGGTGGCAACGCCATGGAGCCTGCGAGCAGGCTGGCCTTGCGGGCGGCGGCGCGGGCCACTGCGTTGGCACGCAGGCCGGCCTGAAGGTCATCGGGCAAGGCCGCTTCACGGGTGGCCGGCAGGCTGACCACCAGGTTCAAAATGGTTTCACCCATTTTTTCGCGTGCAGCGGCCAATGGATGGGCAGGTTTGAGTTGGCGGGAGACCATGCGCAGGATGATACGGCGGATGGGTCAAATTGGGCGTTGCACAACTGGTTACACCACCGGTTACACAATCGTTTACCCCAAACGCACAATCTGCGGCCCGACACTGGCACCGCCCTTGAAGCGTTTGACCAGCATGCGGTAGATGTCCATGTCCAGTGGCTGGGGTGCCATCGTGTCGGGTTGTTCGGCAAACTCGGCGAGCGACTCTTCATCGGTCACCGTGGCGATATGACACCAAGCCTGGAACAGGTGGATATCGGTGCGGCCGCTCTCTGCATGATGTTCGCGCAGGCCGATGGGCCCCGGCCACGGCCAGGCGTGCAGGGCACGCGGGTCCACCGTAACCCGCGGCTTGGCACTGGGCCCGTAGGTGGGTTTCAGGCGTTCTGCCAAGCGTTTGCCCTGAATGAGGGCACCGATTTCGCCCGCTGTTTCTTGCCATTCAATGCGTTGCGTGTTGTTCACAATGGCGCGTTCTTTGGCCGATTTCGCGGCCGCCTTGCTGGCCACTTGCAAATGCTCGGTGACGCGCTGGCGCAGGTTGGCGGCGCTGCCAATGAACAATGGCGCGGCGGCATCACCGTAGAGCAGATAGACGCCCGGTGAATCGGGAATGTCGCCGATCTGGGTTTCGAGCTGCACCGGCAGGCCCAAAGGCGGCTGCAACAGTTCAGTGGCTGCTTCCTGCAGGCTGGGTAGCCCCAGTTCCGCCTGCGCCTGTGCCAACCAAGCCAATACCATGTCGACGTCGCCCATGGCGCGGTGGCGTGCGTTGGTGTGCAGGCCGTGGCGCTGGATGATGGCATCGAGCCCGTGG
Source organism: Rhodoferax sp. (assembly GCA_031417575.1). GTDB lineage: Bacteria > Pseudomonadota > Gammaproteobacteria > Burkholderiales > Burkholderiaceae_C > JANYCG01. Next base: position 1,786 of record JANOVW010000324.1, read on the forward strand.
CTTTTGTACTGCGGGTACAACTTGCGCGAGAGGCGCACCGAGCACAGGCTGGGTATCCGCAATTCGTGCCCCAAACGGGCGAATTCACTGCGTAAAAAACCGTGGTCAAAACCCACGTTATGGGCCACCAACACGCTACCTTCAAGGATCGCCAGCAGCGTGTCGGCCACCTGTTTAAACCGTGGCGCATCGGCCACCATGGCATCGTTGATGCCGGTCAGGCTCTGGATGTAATAGGGGATGGGCGAGCCGGGGTTGACGAGGCTGCTCCAGCGCTGCGTTTCAACGCCGTTGTCGATGCGCACTGCGGCAATTTCGGTGATGCAGTCACCGGTGGCGCGGCCACCGGTGGTTTCCAGGTCAAGTACGACGTAACTGGGCAGCACGGTTAGAAGGCGCGACGACCTGCGTGAATAATTTGGCGGTCGATTTGGAGATGGAATTAGCCGATGTCGAAGCTGTGCAGCGAATAATGGCCTGCCTGCCGGTCTGAGAAGTACCGGCGCAGGGTTTCTTTTACAGTTTTGAAGGCGATTTCGTCCCAGGGAATTTCTGCTTCTTCAAACAAACGGGCTTCAATGGTTTCAAACCCCGGGTCAAACTGGTCGCTGGTCAACCGGGCTTTGTAAAAGAAATGCACCTGGCCCACAGGCGATACGTTGACGATGCTGAACAAGCCTTCCATTTCAAACTGCGCGCCGGCTTCTTCGATGGTTTCGCGCGCTGCGCCTTGGGCCAGGGTTTCGTGCAATTCCATGAAACCGGCAGGCAAAGTCCATTTGCCGTGACGCGGCTCGATATTGCGTTTGCACAACAATACCCGGTCGCCAAAATGCGGCACGGTGCCCACCACATTGAGCGGGTTTTCATAATGAACCGTGACACAACTGGGGCAGACCGCCCGCTGTTTGGTGTCACCGTCGTCAGGCAGACGGTAGATGACGGCCGTGCCACAGTTTTTGCAATGTTTGATGGGGCTTCTGAACATCTGCGCAGTTTAAAGCGAAAAAAAAGGGCCTGTTACAGGCCCTTCTTTTTTTGGCGTGAGATGGGGGTGAGAACTAGGCGCAATGACGACGGCAGTGCTGTAGCACGCCCAGGAATTGCAACGACGTTATCGCCCTCATATCATGTCAAAAAAGGCTTATTTGCCGTGTTTGGCAATCAAAGCTTTGGCGGTTTCGAGCAGTTTTTTGCCGTCAAAGCCGCGTTTGGTGACGTCTGCCACCCACTCGTCATCGACTTGGCTGGAGAGCTTGGCAATTTGCTCGGCTTCAGCCGCGCTGAAGGTGTACATGTTGTTCTTCAGGTCAGTTGCCGATTTGCGGCCAGCAGCATCGCCGGCTTGCTGGGTTTTGCCCAGCCAGCCCGATGTGGCCAGGCCCGAGTTGGCATCGATCACTTTTTTCAGGTCGGCTGGCAGCGAATCGTACTTGGCCTTGTTCATGCCCATCACAAAGGTGGTGGTGTACAGCGCCGGTTTGTCGGCCGGGAACTCGCTGTGGTTCTTGGCGAGCTCTTGCACCTTGATGGAGGGCACCACTTCCCAGGGCAAAACGCAGGCGTCAATCGTGCCTTTGGAGATGGCATCGGTGATGGCGGGCAGGGCCATGCCCACCGGGGTAGCGCCCATTGAGCCCAGCAGCTTGGTAACTTGACGGGTGGGGCCGCGCACTTTCATGCCTTTGAGATCGGCAGCCGATTTGATCTGCTTGTCGCGGGAATGGAAGAAACCGGGGCCGTGCACATTGACGGCGATCAGCTGGATCTCTTTGAATTCATCGGGCGCGGAGGTCTGGAGGTATTCCCAATAGGCCTTGGAGGTGGCTTCGGCGTTGTTCATCATGAAGGGCAGCTCAAAAACTTCAACGCGCGGGAACCGGCCGGGTGAGTTGCCAGGCAGCGTCCAGACCACATCGACAACGCCGTCTTTCACCTGGTCATACAACTGGAACGGCGTGCCGCCCAATTGCATGGAGTGATACGCCTCAAATTTGATGCGCCCGCCGGATTCTTTCTCGACCTTGTCCATCCAGGCCTTGTGCATGTTGAGCCACACGTTGGACATGGGGGCCATGAAGGTATGAAACTTCAGTGTGACCGTTTGCTGGGCCAGGCCCAGGCCGGGGGCGGCTACTGCCACGGCAGCGGCAGACGATTTAAGAAGGGTACGGCGTTGAATCATGTGAAGAGACTCCTGTTTTGGGATGGTGAGAAGGTAACGCAAATCGAGGGCCCGGGTTGACCGGAATTACCCGAATGGGCGGTTCTACATGGCTAGGCAACGGGCAAGTCCCGACTAGCCCACATATTTGACCAGCCACAAACTGATGCCAGGGAACAGCAGCAGCACGATGGTGCGAACGGTGTCGCTCACCAAAAACGGCATCACGCCGCGGTAACTTTCGGCAATCGGCACGTCTTTGGCGAGGTTGTTCACCACGTAAACGTTCAGCCCCACCGGTGGTGCCAGCATGCCAAAGCCCACCGTCATCAGCACCATGATGCCGAACCAGATGGCCACGTCGTTTTTGGGCATGCCGAAATCCATGCCCATCACCATCGGGAAGAAGATGGGAATGGTGAGCAGCAGCATCGAGAGCTCATCCATTACCGCGCCCAGCACCACGTAAAACAACAAAATGGCGCTGACCACCATGAGGGGTGCCAAACCCCAGCCCAATACCACCGCCGAGAGTTGCGCAGGCACTTGCGTGAGCGCGAGCGACGAGTTCATCACATCCGCACCAATGAAGATCATGAAGATCATGGCCGAGCCTTCAGCCGTGGCGTAAAAACACTGTTTGAATTTTGCAAAGGTCAGTTCGCGCTTGAGCAACGCGGCGATAAAGGTAGCCGCGGCCCCCACACCCGCACCTTCTGTGGGTGTGAACCAGCCGCCGTAGATGCCACCAAACACGATAGTGAAAACAATCGCAATGGGCAACACACCTTTGAGCTTCTCAAAGCTCAGCTTTTCAACGTCTTCCTTCTCTGGCGCGTGCCCCGGCACCAGCCGCACATAGATGCCAATCGCAACCATATAGCCCAGCATGGCAATGATGCCGGGCACCATGGCGGCGGCAAACAGCTTGGCAATGTTTTGTTCAGCCAATATGGCATAAATGACCAGCGGCACTGAAGGTGGAATCAAAATGCCCAAGGTACCCCCTGCGGCCAACGTGCCGGTGGACAAACGCCCTGAATAACCGTGCCGCTTCATTTCGGGCAGGGCCACCGAGGTGATGGTGGCTGCCGTGGCCACCGAGGAGCCGCAGATCGAGCCAAACGCCGCACTGGCCAGCACCGCCGCCATGGCCAGGCCACCCTTGAAGCGACCCATCACCGCCGCTGCAAAACCAAACAGCGCCTTGGATATGCCGCCCTGTGTGGCAAAGTTACCCATCAGGATAAAGAGCGGAATCACCGACAAGTCATAACTGGCAAAACGGGCATAGGCCAGACCGTTGAGGTAGTTGGAGAGCGGCATCCAGCCCGATTGGCCGATGTAACCCACACAACCGGCCACAAACATGGCCACCGCAATCGGTACCCGCACCGCCATCAGCAGCAGCATGACCCCAAAAATACACAGCGCCAGGGCAATCGGGCTCATGCAGCGCTCCCGGTGGCGGCAATGTGGGGTGCGTCATCACCTGGCTGGGCGGGCCCAAAGGTTTGCCGCAGGGCGATCACCGCCGTGAGGGCCAGCGCGGGTGCAATGAAGACGAAAACGATCCATTCCGGAAAGCCCATCATCATGGTGGTCGATTGGGTGGCGTAAGAATTGAGCCCGCCCACCACCGAGCGCCAAGCCAGCAGGCCCATCATCACGGCCATCAGCAAAGTACCAACCCGGTCGAGCAGGGCGGTCGTCTCGTGGCTGGCCTTGCTGGTGAAAAAATCAACAATGATGTTGCCGCGGCGCAGCTGGCACAGCGGCAGGAAGAGCGCAATGGCTGCCCCCGCCGCTACGCCTGTGAGCTCAAAATCGCCCTGAACCGTCCAGCCGACGGTGTTGCGCCCCATCAGGCTGGCGCAGGTCATCAGCGTGATGACGGTGAGGATAAGCCCTGCCAAAACGGCACAAAACTTCGCCAGGGTTTCCAGTTGTTTCAGGTTGTCGCCTCTTGTCTGTTTCTAATTCTTATCAGGGCAACGGTTTTACCGTGCCCTTTGGCCCACTCATTCGCCGCGCTCGCCAGCCGCGTACCCCGCCCAAGGGCCCCGCGTTAAACCACGTGCACCGTGATGGGGGTCAGCCCAGCTACAGAACCAAACATCGTGTCACCTGCTACGACCGCAGCCACGCCCTCGGGGGTGCCCGAATAGATCAGGTCGCCGGGCTGCAGCTCCCACGCGTTGGAGATGTGCTCAATGGTTTCACCGATGTTCCAAATTAGGTTGGAAACCGTGCTGCGCTGGCGGTCTTTGCCGTTCACCTGGATAAAAATTTCAGCGTTTTCGACATCGCCTGCCTGCGCCGCAGGGGTGATGGGGCCACAAGGAGCCGACTGGTCAAACGCCTTGCCAATGCACCAGGGGCGGCCGAGTTTTTTCTGTTCACCTTGCAGATCACGGCGCGTCATGTCCAGACCCACGGCGTAACCGTAGATGTGGTTTTTGGCATCTGCCGCTTTGATGTTTTTGCCACCGGTGCCAATGGCCACCACCAACTCAATCTCATGGTGGTAATCTTTGGTGAGCACCGGGTAGGGCACCTGCGCGGTTTGGCCGGCATCAACCACCACCACCGCATCGGCCGGCTTCAGGAAGAAAAACGGTGGCTCACGGCCGGTAAAACCCATTTCTTTGGCGTGCTCGACATAGTTGCGCCCCACGCAGTACACACGGCGCACGGGAAAACGGGCCGCCGTACCCACCACTGGCAAACTGACTTGGGGTGGCGCTGAAATCACAAAACTCATAAAAACTCCTGTAAAACGGGGAACATTTGAATACGACCAAAGCAAGACAAGCGGGGGCGGAGATCCTGCGAGGGAATGCTATAGGCCCACCCGTAAGGTCGGCCCTTGCCCATGGCATATGTTGTACCCGCATTTTGTGCCCAAAAGTTGGGCCACCGGGTTACGGTAAACCACATTTATCGTGCCACAAAAAAATTCTTTTATTCTAAAAAAACTGCTATCTATGAAATGATAATATTTTTCTTTAAATATATCCACAACCAGATACAAATATAATAGTAAAAACAATCACTATTCAATCGATTTAGCAACCAATTCGAAATGTTCCACGGTTGGAGGTCCGTTGAAAAACGGCCCCACAATGGCGCGCCACTGCACAAACAGCGGTCCGGTGCGGAAATCCACCGTGTGGTTTTCCAGCGTGTCCCAGAAAATTTGCAGGATATAGCGCTCTGTGCTTTCAATGCCGCGGTCCACCTTGAACCCCTGAAAGCCCTTGGCCTTGGAAGCTACTTCGTGCACGCCGCGCTGGATGGCTTCTTCAAAAGCAGCGTTTTGACCGGGATGGATTTTGATGTCGGCGAGCTCGAGGATCATGGTTTTGGGTGGGTGAGTTGGGGAAAGGGCAACTTTACCCGGTGTAGGGTGCTTGTTCAGTTTTCCTGGCTAAAACCGTACCCGCATGGCCCAGTCGGCGTGCGGACGTTTTTAACCGGCACGGTCTACAACAAAGGCCGCATTCACGATGACAAAAGCGGCTGCAAGCTCAAGCCGTCTCCACCACCCCATTCGCATGTTTGGCAAACCGTGCCACCTCGCGCCCGTGCACGGGGGCGGTGTCGGCAAAGGGCCAGCCGCCGAATTCGGTGCGGCGGTAGTCGGCGAAGGCCTGGTGGATTTCGGCTTGGGTGTTCATCACGAACGGGCCGTATTGGGCGACGGGTTCATCGATGGGCCTGCCTTGCATCACCAAAAATTCGGCTTCAAGCGGTCCGTTGACAAGTTCGATCGCCTGCGTGGCATTCAGCTCGATGGCAGCATGTTGGGCCAACTGCTGGCCGGCGATGCTGACCTGGCTGCCTTTGAAAAAATACAACATTCGGCGGGTTTTGGCACCCAGGGCGGCGGGTAACGTCCAGCGCGCACCAGGTTGCATTTTGAGCGTCCAGATGGCGACATCGCTGCCGGGCTGGGCCGCCCAGGAATCGGGTGGCGGGGCCAGTGGAGTAAGTGGGGTAAGCGGGGTAAGTGGAGCCAGTGCCTCGGAAACCGGCTTTGCCACCGCGCTACTGCTACCCAGTTGCCCCGCGATGCAGGTAACGGTTGTGGTTTTGCCTGCTGCATCTGCATCGACCCGGCGCGGGATTTTTTCGGCCCAAAACATGGTGAAGTGCGGCTCCACCATCTTGTGACTGGCGGGTAAATTGAGCCAGATCTGGAACAGCTCCAGCGGGTTGTTGGCCACCGGGTTCAAGAGCGGAAACATCTCGGAATGCACGATGCCTTTGCCGGCGGTGAGCCATTGCACGTCGCCGCCGACATCGCTGGCCGCCACGCCACCAAACCTCGCTGTGGCACCCAGTGAATCGGAATGGTCGATGAGCCCTTTGCGCACGATGGTGACGGTTTCAAAACCGCGGTGTGGGTGCGAGGGAAAGCCTGGCACGGTACTGCCGTGGTACATGCGCCAGCCGTCTTTGCCTTCGAAATCCTGGCCGATGTTACGGCCTGCCAAAGAAGCATCGGGGCTCATGTCAGCCTTGCCTTTGGGGTACATGTCGTCGTGGTAGACGCAGAACAAGAACGGGTCAATCGTGGGCCAGGGGAAACCCAGTGGTTTGGCACCGAGGATGGGGTTGGCGGACGGTGCAACCGTGGGGTTTTGAGTGGTGTTGGGCATGAGAATAATTATTTACAGAATATATTTAAATAAAATAAGCAAATGTTCTCGTATTAATTGCACTAATAGATATGTTAAATATAGCAAAAATCAACAATTTATATGTAAATATCAGGCAATTTAAATTCTGCCGAAGTATTCTCGCCGTGCCCATTCGGCTTTGTCGTCGCTCTGTGCGTGGCGTTCCAGCTCGGCGCGTTTGACGCGGCAAAAATAATCGACAAAACCACTTCCAAAACCAGATGTGTAGGTGGTGTCTGCCTGCAAAAAATCAAGCGCGGTGCCAAGCTGCGTGGGCAGTTGCGGGTGAAGTGGGTCATAGGGTACCGGGCTGGCACGTGGCGCGGTCAGTTGGCGGCTGATTCCGTCTAGCCCGGCGTGGATTTGAGAGGCCAGGTAAAGGTAGGGGTTGGCAGCGGGCTCGCCCAGGCGGTTTTCAATGTGGGTGCCCGAGTTTTCCGCGTCGCCGGAACCAGCGATCACCCGCAGCATCGCGCCCCGGTTATCGCGGCCCCAAATGATGGCTTGGGGCGCGAGGGCGTTTGGGCGAAACCGCTCAAAGCCGTTCAACGTGGGTGTGGCTAGCGCCGCCATTGCCGGGGCGTGGGCGAGCAGGCCGGCCAGGTAATGCGCACCCGTGGCGCTCAGGGTGAACTCGGCATCGTGTGCGTTGGAGCCTTCGCGCGGGTGCGTGCGTGCGAAGGCATTGTGTCCATTGTGGGTCTGCACCAGCGACTGGTGCAGGTGCCACCCGCTGGACATGATGTTCGGGAACGGCGGGCGGCACATAAAGGTGGCGTGGTAACCCGCGCGCCGCAAGGCTTGCACGATGCTGCTTCTAAACAGCACCATGTTGTCGGCGGCGGTGAGCGCATCAGTCACATCGAACACCGCTTCAACCTGGCTGGGCCCCAGCTCGATTTCAAGCGAGGTCAGCGGCAGGCCCAGCGCCTGCGCGGTTGCTTGCACAATGCGCAGGGGTACTGAGCATTGGTCGCCCCAGGCTTCGCTCAGCAGGTTGTAGCCGGGGTGAATCATCTGCACGGCGGGCGCAGGGCCGGGCCAGGCGGCCTGGAGCGGGTCCAGCGTGTTCACCAATCCGCCCTCGGCAATCTTGTAAATGTGGAATTCAACTTCGAGCCCGCAGCGCATGCCAAAACCAGCCAGTTGCAGGCGGCTCAAGGCTTGTTGCAAAACGCGCCGGGTGTCCAGCGCCACCGGTTCGCCCGATGGAAACCAGGCCTGGCATTGCAGCCAGCCCGTGTTGGGGGCCCAGGGCAGTTGCCGGTAACTGGTGGGGTCGGGCAGCAACACCTGGTTGCTGGCGGAATCAAAACCACCCGCGGAACCACCTTCAAGGCCCGTTGCAGAACCGGGCAAATCAGCCACACCACCTGCCTCAAAAACCTTGTAAGCCGTGCGGTCAGAGGTGTCTTTGAGCAAGATCGTGCTCACCATGCCAATTCCGTTGTGCAGGGCCTGGGCCAGGGCGCGAACCGTGAGGGTTTTGCCGCGCAGTTGGCCGTGCAAATCACACCAGCTCAGGCGGATTTGGTCGACGCCACTGGCTTCTACCTGCTTTAAAAGTTGTGCGCAGGCGGCTTGCCTCGCGGCGCTATCGACAGGCTCATCGCCCCTACAGCGGGCAGCGAAACTCATGGGGCGATGCTTTTGGGTTGATGCAGCCAAGGCGTACCGGCACGTTTGGCCGCTGCGGTGCGCCGCCAAAAACCGTCCCAATCGTCGGCGGGTGCGATGCCGTCTACCGTGTCGGGGCCGCTCATTTGCGGTACCAGCGCAGCATCGGCCAAGCCGGGCGCGGTGCCACCGGCCTGCACCGTTTCAATGGCTTTGATCAGCAAGCGCCGGTTGGCGATGATGGCTTTGTCGCTGGCGCCCAGGTGCTCGCGTGTGCGGTCGGCGATGGCACCCATGCTTTCGCAGGCCCACTGGTCATGCACGTTGATGTCGTCTTCGCCCATGCCTAAAAAGGTTTTGTTATGTTGCTCGGCAGCGTTGAAGCCCCACTGGTTGTGGCGGCCTGACACCGGCAAAAACAGCGGTGCCGGGTTCGATTTGAGCCGCTGCTGGCGCATGGCGTGCCGATCCAGCGGCCCGGCAAAACTGGTGAAGATCGAATACCAGTAGGTGTGGGTGTCGTCCACCGGCAAGTGAATTTGCGTGATCGTCAGGGTTTCGGAAAGCGGAATCACAAACGTGTGCGGAAAGATGGAGTTGGTGACCCGTACATGGGTGAGTTCGCTGGTCATGGGGCGCAAGGCCGTGAGCCGCATGCCGAAATCGGTGGGTTCCACGCGAATCTCGGGCTGGTTGAACTCGCGCATGATGCGCGACATGGGCCAGCGTTCGCCATTCACTTCACCGGCGGAGCCCGAGCGGAACTGCCGCCCGGCCTTGTTGTCGCCTGTTTCAGCGAGTGATTCGTCGTCAAAAAACACGTGCAAAAATGAGGGGTGAGCCGGGTCGATGCCTACTTCTACGGCTTGCAGCCAGTTGCAGTTCCACATCCCCTTGAAGGCAAAACTGTGCGACGCAGGGGCGTTGAAACAGTCAAACGCGGGGAAGGGTGGTGGTTTGGCGTTTTCTGGGCCGAGCCAGGCGAACAATACGCCCGCTTTTTCAACCAAGGGGTAGCTGCGCTGCTTGATGCCCTCGCAGAACTTGCGCCCACCAGGCAACAGGGGTTCAGCCGGGGTTTCAAGGCACTGGCCATTGGGGGCGAACTTCCAGCCGTGGAAGGGGCAACGCAGGCCGCCGCCCTGGGCTTCGGGCTCGCGCCGGCCAAATGACAAATCGGCACCCCGGTGCGGGCAATCACGATCCAGCAGGCCAAAAGCGCCCGGCTGGCCGTTTTGGGGCGCGTCTCTGAACAGCACCAAATCTTGTCCCAATACCCGCACGGCTTTGACGGGGCGTATGCCCATGGCCGGGTTGAGGGCCGGGTCAAATTCATCCAGCAGGGCAATGGGCTGCCAATACTGGCGCATCAACTGGCCGCAGGGTGTGCCGGGGCCAATTTGGGTGAAGAGTTCGTTGAGGTCGTGTCGCATGGCCCCATTTTGCGGTAAATCTGCATCGTCGGCGCTTCGGTGATACCGTTCTTGCCCAGTTCACCATTTTTCAGGAGTCCGCTTGAACAGCCCGCTCAATTTGCATGCCTTGCCGCTTTTTCCGTTGGGTGCCGTGTTGTTCCCCGGTGGTCACCTGCCGCTGCGTATTTTTGAGGTGCGTTACCTGGACATGATCGGCAAATGCCACAAGGCGGGGGCACCCTTTGGTGTGGTTTCGCTCACAGCGGGTAGCGAAGTGCAAAGGCCTGGTGCGGGCGCAGCAGATCCGGCGGCTAACGCGGCTGCTGAATCGACTGCATCATCGACTGATGCGCCTGCCGCACGCACCCCCGGAGCTTTTGCACCAGAGACATTTCAGGCCATCGGAACCCTTGCGGTGATCGAGGAATTTTCAGTGCCGCAGGCGGGTTTCATGTTGATCCGTTGCCGCGGCATGCAGCGGTTTCGCATCGATCGGCAAGAGCGGCTGAGCTACGGGCTGTGGGTGGCCGACGTGACGCATATCGCGGACGATGTGGCCATCCCCATCCCGCCCGATTTGCAGCGCGTGGCCAACGCCCTGGGCAAAGTGATTGCTACCCTTCAAACCCGCCAGGTGCCCGAAGCGCAATGGCCGTTTAGGGCACCGTATCTGCTAGAAGACTGCGCCTGGGTGGCCAACCGTTGGTGTGAACTGCTGCCCCTGCCACCTGCACAAAAACAGCAATTGATGGCGCTGGACAACCCGCTGGTGCGGCTGGAACTGGTGAGCGACATGCTGGTGAATAGCGGGATTGTGGGGTGATTTAGAAATGGACTGGAAAGGGAATTCGACTGCGACTTCGCCAGCGAGAATTTCAATCAACCGTTGAACTTCTTTTGTAGCCAATTCAGGAGTTCTTTTTGATCGATAGCCGTGGCGCGACGTACCTGCACCAGTAACTTGCCGAGGTCCGGCCGTTGCAACGTAATGTTGGCAGCACCTTCGTTGCAAACAGAGCAAATGGCTTTCAGGTTGGCAGCATCGTCACTGCCACCCATGCTTTTGTCAATGACATGACCGATGTGCAGGCGTGTCTTGCGGCTCGGGTCGTAGGGATGATTTTCACCGGCTACTGCGCCGCACATTTGGCACGTAAACCCATTTCTGTCCAAAACAAAGGCGCGGGTCTCTTTGGAGATCGCTCTGGCAAATGCAGGCTGCGGTTTTTCTGACTCCAACAGGTACTCACCTGGCTTGAGGTTGGCGCGGTCGTTGTGGGTCAGGATCAAGTAGCCTTCTTCTGTCCGCAGCTCACGCACGCGCCTGGCCCATTCACTGATGTTCCCGGCAACAGGCCGCAGTTCGTCCGCGTTCATGATGCGACCAAGGTTTGCCAAAAAATGCTGGCGAAGTTTGGCCCTGGAACCGGAGCCAACCTTCCGTGGCTTGGCCGCCGCAGATTTTGCAGTCGTCACAGCCGCCATCAGGCAGCTTTCTTCATCTGCCGGTGGGCACTGGCCTGCTCAATCGCCGAGGCAATTTGCGCACTGACTGCATGGGCTACAGGCGGTGGAAAAGCGTTGCCGACTTGCCGATAAGAGGCTGTTTTTTTACCCGCAAACACCCATTCATCTGGAAAACCCTGTACGCGGGCGCACATGCGCACGGTCAGCCGTGGCATACCTGCAAAATCCGGATCGGGGGCTTCATTAGCCAAACCGCGTCCATCGACATGCAGCTTGGCCCACGCAGCCCGGGCGCGTGTTGGGCCGAGGTCGGGGCCGCCGTGTTTTTTACTACCGCCGACCAATGTGGGAGCGATGACATTGGCCAAATCATGCCATTGCAGCGCGCCGCGCCAGCCACGTTCACCCATCAGGTCAACCAGTAATTGACCGACGCTTGGCGGTTTTTGAGCGAGCGGTTCTGGCCATTGAAAGAAGGGCGCAATATCTTTCCGAAGCGCGACGCAAACCACTCGGGGGCGCAATTGGCAGACCCCAAAATCCGCCGCGTTGAAGAGATGCCAATCGCTCCAGTAGCCCAGTGCGCCCAACTGCTTGGAAACGTTTTGGCGGTAGTCGGCAAATTTCGGGTCCAACAAGCCGCGTACGTTTTCCAGCATCACTGCCTGCGGGCGGGTTTCGTCTACAACACGTATCGCTTGCGGGAACATGTCTCGTTCGTCCGCCGCACCCAATTGTTTGCCAGCTTTTGAAAAAGGTGGGCAGGGTACACCACCGGCAACCAAGTCAACACCACGGTAAGGCCGCGCATCAAAATGGCTCATGTCTCCTTCAATGACGTTCCAACCAGGGCGATTCCATCGCAGGGTTGCACAGGCATAAGGATCGATCTCGACCAAGGCGCGGTGCTCAAAACCGGATCGCTCCAACCCCAATGCCTGCCCACCTGCACCAGCGCAAAGTTCGAGCGAGTTCATCGAAGTGGAGAGCATAATAACTGTATATTATCACAGTAAAAATTCGTCTGGCAACAGCCAAAGACATCAATTGATTCGCGGGCAAGAGGCACTTTTTTCACCCTATTTCGCCAGCGCCACAAACTCATCCCACTGTAAAACCTCAACGCCGGCGCCTTGCGTAAACAGGTTGTTGGCCATGGCTGCGCCCAACTGGTCCACTGGAATGCCCCGGTATTTGCGCAGTGGCCCGGCCAGCGCGGGCTGGAGTTTGGGCCAAACGGCCAAGGTAATGCCCTGCATCACGCCATACCGGTTGGTGGGCGTGAGGATCATGGAAGGCTGGAACAGGCTGAGGCGATCAAAATTCATCGCAGCCAGCGCTTGATTCAGCTCGCCTTTTATGCGCAGGTAAAACGACGGCGATTGGGGGTTGGACGCCACAGCGCTGAGCAACTCAAAATGCTTGACACCCGCCGCTTTGCAGGCCGAGGCAAAAGCCAGGACGGCTGTTTTGTCGACCCGGATAAATTCTTCGTGGCTCACTTTGCTCGACTCACCCACGCCAAAGGTGCAAACGGCGGCATGGTGCCCGGCCAGCAGATGGCGGTAACTGGCGGGGTCGAACACATCAACAATGTGCTGACCGGTGTTTGGCGACTTCAGGCCGGGCAGCTTGCGCCGGACCAGCAACGTGAGTTGCCGGGTCTGCGGGTGCGACGACAAGGTATTCAATACTGCGCCGCCAACGGCACCGCTGGCCCCAAGGATCAAGATGGAGCCGGGCAAGCTGGGTGGTTGGATTTTTGTCATGTCCAGATTGAAACACGAGATTCAAGGATTGACACGGTGGCGACTGGCCCGGCCGGTTTGTGGTGTGCGCACCTCTAGAATAAATTGGCCTGCGGCATCACCCGCAGGATTTCACCTTTTCGCCAGGAAATTGTCATGAACCGGTTATCTGCGTCTTCAAAAAAAACCGCTGCTGTCCCAGCGCTTCGCGTTGCATTCATCCAGTCTGGCTGGCACAAGGACATCGTCAACCGCGGGCGCGACGCCTTTTTGACCGAAATCAAACGCTTGGGTGTGGCGGCCAAAACGGTCGACGTGCTGGAGGTACCCGGCGCGTTTGAATTGCCGCTGCTGGCCCAAAAGTTGGCCAAGTCGGGACGTTATTCGGCTGTGGTGGCTTGCGGTTTCGTTGTGAATGGTGGCATTTACCGTCATGAATTTGTGGCGGATGCAGTGGTCAGCGGCTTGATGCGGGTGCAGTTGGACACCGGTGTGCCGGTGTTCTCAGTGGTACTGACACCGCTGAATTTTCATGAGTCCAAAGAGCACCACCAGTACTTTTTTGACCATTTTGTCGTCAAGGGTGGTGAAGCGGCACGCGCATGTGTGCAAACGTTGGCAGCACATGCCAAAGCGGATGCCATGCTGGCTTGATTGGCTGGTGTGATTTCCGGGCTTTATTTTCGGTCTGGCGGCCCGCGCCTTCATCAATTCAAGCAATTCGGTATATTGCCCCCATGAAGCTCTACAACTACTTTCGTTCCAGTGCGTCCTTTCGGGTGCGTATTGCGCTCAACCTGAAAGGTTTGGGCTATGAGTACGTGCCGGTGCACATTGCCAAGGGCGAGCACAAAAAAGACACGTTTTCGGCACTGTCGGCCGACAACCTGGTACCGGTTCTGGAGGTGAACGGCCACCGCCTGTCTCAATCGATGGCCATCATCGAATACCTGGATGAAGCGTATCCACAGGCAAAGCTCGTCCCGCAAGATGCCTTGGCGCGTGCGCAGGTTCGGGCGCTGGCCCAGTCGATCGCCTGTGAAATTCATCCGCTGAACAATTTGCGGGTGTTGAAATACCTGACCAAAACCTTGGGCGTGGATGAAGAAGCCAAGAACACCTGGTACCGCCATTGGGTGCGCGAGGGCCTGGAAAGCTTTGAAAGACAATTGGCATTGATCCAAGGAGACGCAAGCACAGGCAGCTATTGTTTTGGAAGCAATCCAGGCTTGGCCGATTGCTGCCTGGTGCCGCAAATCTTCAATGCCCAGCGCTTCAAAACCAATTTGGATGGGCTACCGCGCACCCTGGCTGCGTTTGATGCTTGCATGAAGCTCGATGCGTTCATTCAGGCCCAGCCATCGAACTGCCCTGACAACGAGCCCTGAGTGTGAACGCCGATTGGCTCACACCCGAGTGGCCTGCACCACCCTGGGTCGGTGCCGTGTGCACCAGCCGCGCGGGGGGTGTGTCCAAGCCGCCCTATGAGCACCTGAATTTGGGTGATCACGTGGGCGACCAAGCGGGTGATGTGCTGGCCAACCGCTCCAACTTGGGTCGGCAAATCGGAGCCAAACCCGTTTTTTTGAACCAGGTGCACCAATACGACGTGGTTCACCTCAACACAGGTACGCCCCACGGCACAGTGGCCGATGCCTGTGTGACTCGCCAAACCGGTCTGGCCTGCACCATCATGGTGGCCGATTGTTTGCCGGTGTTGTGGGCAGACCGCTCAGGCACGGTGGTAGCGGCCGCTCATGCTGGTTGGCGCGGATTGGCCGGTGTTGCCACGGGTGCGGGCCCGGTGGGCGTGCTGGAAACCTGTTTTTTTAAGTTCATCACGCAGGCATTGGGTGAAGGCGAACAAAACAACCGGGCTGCCATCGCCCGCGACACCCTGGTCTGGCTGGGGCCTTGTATCGGCGCAGCGGCTTTCGAAGTGGGTGATGAGGTACGGCAGGCTTTTGTGGGCCCAAACCCGGCAACAGAAGTCTTTTTTGCCGCGAAGGGGCAAGGCAAATGGCTGGCCGACTTGCAGGGCTTGGCGCGCCAACGGCTCACTGCACTGGGCGTAACCCAAGTATTCGGCAACGATGGCAGCCCGGGCTGGTGCACCGTGGCCAACCCTTCACGCTTCTTTTCGCACCGGCGCGATGCCGCCCGATTGGGTGGCAGTGGCCGCATGGCTGCCAGCATTTGGCTCGGTTGAGTTTGCCGGAGCATCGGCATGGGCCTGCGATTCGTTTTGCGGTGCTGCCAAAACAACGTCAACAACAGGTTTTTGCGGGTCGCGCATTTCGGCTTCTCGCTGGTGCATCATTTCGTTCAACTCCCGTGCCTTGATGGCCCGCTTGCGTGCGGGCGTACCCATGAGGTAAACCACCAGTAGCACAGGTACCAAGCCATAGAGTAC
>JANOVW010000325.1:0-3029 GCA_031417575.1 Rhodoferax sp.
CGTGGCCGATAGCGTGGCGCGCGGGGAGCGCGCGCTGCTGGTGGCGCAAGACGCGCAGGGCATCTTTGGTACGGTGCAAGTGGTGTGGGATTTGCCTGAGAACCAGCCGCACCGCGGCGATGTGGCCAAGATGCTGGTGCACCGGCGGGGCCGCCGCCAAGGTGCGGGTGAGGCGCTGATGAAAGCCGCTGAGGTCACTGCGCGTGAGTCGGGCAAAACGCTGCTGATGCTCGACACCACCGTGGGCACGGACGCCGAGCGCCTGTACACGCGTCTGGGCTGGCAGCGTTTCGGTGTGGTGCCAGGGCATGCACTGCTCGCCCATGGCGGCTTGTCAGATACGGCTTTCTTTTACCGCCAGCTGTCGGCCCAAGAACCCGAAAAATAGCTTGTACTAGCTATTTTAAATTTTTTATCTTTAATTAATATGCTTTTTTGATATACTAAATATAGCTTATAGTGCAATTAATACGTCAACAATCGGCGCTTTTTATTTTAGAAATATTTTCAAAGTAATTATATTCAACCATCAACGGCAGACAACTCCCGCGCATCGGGCTTTTGCGCTGTCGCCCGCACCCGGCTGGCCGGGAACAACAGGCGGAAGGTTGAACCCGCGCCGGGTTTGGTATCAATCACCAACTCTGCACCGTGACGTTGCGCCACGTGCTTCACAATCGCCAGCCCCAGCCCGGTGCCGCCGGTGTCGCGCGAACGGCTGCGGTCCACACGGTAAAAACGCTCGGTGAGGCGCGGCACGTGTTCGGCGTCGATGCCGGGTCCGCTGTCTTGCACCGAAAACTCGCCGCGCCCATCGGCCAACACCCGCCAGCCAATCTGCACCAGACCATCCGCCGGGGTGTAACGCACGGCATTGCCGACCAGGTTGGAGAAGGCACTGTGCAATTCGGCCGTTGCGCCGCCAATCTCGTGGCCTTGCCATTCGGCCGAATCGTTCAATGCGATCCGGTGCTGGGCTTGTTTGGCATGCGCCAACGTGGCCGACAGTTCCATCGCTTCACTCGACAAACCGCGCAGCACGGCAGACAGCGGCTGCCATTCGGTGCGGCTCACGGGCGGGCTGCCTTCCAGACGTGACAGGGTGAGCAGGTCGTTCACCAGGGTTTCCATGCGCTGGGTCTGCTGGGCGATCAGGCCGAGGTAACGCTGGCGTTGCAGTTCCTCCAATGGCAACGATTGCAGGGTTTCGACAAACCCGCTGACCACGGTGAGTGGTGTGCGAATTTCGTGCGACACATTGGCCACAAAATCGCGCCGCATCACCTCGGCTTGTTCCATCGCCGTGATGTCGCGTGACAGCAGCAGGCTGCGCCCTTCGCGGTAGGGGTGAATTTGCAGTGAAATCCGCACCGGGTGCGACGCCGTAGCGGCGTGCCCTGGCATCACCAGGCTTTTGCCGAAATCCCGTTCAGCCAGGTAATTGGCAAAACCGGGGTCGCGCACCAGGTTGACAATGTGCTGCATCAGGTCGCGGCCGGTTTGGAAACCAAAGTGGGTGCTGGCAGTTTGGTTAAACCACTCGATCGCGTTTTGCGTATCGAGCAGAACTACGCCGTTGGGCGAGGCCTGCAAGGCCTCAAGAAATTGCTGCAACCGGTTGTCGCTGTCTTGCGCCACGCGCTCACGGTCACGCAGCAGTTTGCGCACCCGCTCATACACACCGCGCCACACGCCGACCAGTTTCACCTCGGATTTTGTATCCCCCTGGCGCAGCCATCCCAACAAACGGGCCAGGCCCTGTGCATCCAGCAACAACCACAGCATGGAACCCGCCAGGCCGCCAAACCATGCGCCGTGCAACGGTGCCTGCGCCACAGCCAGCCGTGCCAGCCACCAACCCAGCAGTGCCCCGCCAAGCTGATAAGCCAACAAATAGAAAAGCCTCACGGATTTCTGGCCTTCACAAAGGATTGCATTTCACAGTACCCTACCATAGGGGCAAGGTCAGGCGACAGGCTGGCCCGTTACCCGGTAACCCGCGCCACGCACGGTTTCGACGAGCACACCGGCATCGCCCAACGCTTCGCGCAGCCGTTTGACATGTACGTCAACCGTGCGTTCTTCAATAAAAACGTGGTCACCCCACACCTGGTCGAGCAATTGGGCCCGGCTGTGCACACGTTCGGGTTTGCTCATCAGGTATTGCAGCAAGCGAAATTCAGTCGGCCCGACTTTCAGGGACTGCTCGTTGAAGGTGACCCGATGGGTGGCACCATCCAGCGCCAAGCCGGCAATTGCCACCACGCCACCTGCCTGCTCGGGCGCGCGGCGGCGCAACACCGCGCGCACGCGGGCCAGCAACTCTTTGGTAGAAAAGGGTTTGGTGATGTAGTCGTCTGCTCCGCCATCCAGCCCGTTCACACGGTCTGCCTCATCGCCCCGCGCCGTCACCATGATGATGGGAACAGCCTTGGTGCGGTTGTGGTTGCGCCAGCGCTTGGCCAGCGAGAGGCCACTTTCACCCGGCAACATCCAGTCCAGCAAAATCACATCGGGCAAAACAGCATCGAGCTCTTTTTGGGCGGTGACGCTGTCCATCGCCCAGGTGGTGCGAAATCCGTTATGGCGCAGGTTCACCGCCATCAATTCAGCGATGGCGGGTTCGTCTTCAACGATCAATACGGCTGGCAAATTGCGCATCAAAAACCCTGAGAGACAAGTATTAACCCACGACTGATTCAATGTGCTCCATCGGCACGTGGCGCACGTCTTCGCCCTTCACCACGTAGATGATGAACTCGGCAATGTTTTTGGCGTGGTCGCCAATACGCTCAATCGCTTTGGCCAAGAACAGCAAATCCAGGCTGGGCGAAATCATGCGGGGGTCTTCCATCATGTAGGTGATGAGTTTGCGCACAAAGCCGTCGAACTCCTGGTCGATCTGGTCGTCTTCTTTCAGAATGGAGACCGCCGCTGTGGTGTCGAGCCGGGCAAATGCGTTCAACGCCTTGTTCAGCAGGGCCGAAGCCAGATCGGCCGCCACCCGCAACTCGCGCGAAGGCAAGGTA
>JANOVW010000326.1:0-2692 GCA_031417575.1 Rhodoferax sp.
CCCTACTCCGCTGATGGCATGCAGGTGATGGCGCACATTGATCGCTTACTCGCGTCGGGTACGGTCATCCGAAGCCCGGATGCCTAACGCTTGATTTGCCAACCGGTGTGGTCTTTGAAGTCAATCCGACGCACACCTCCCCATTGATGTTGTTTACCTGTGGGTGTCTGTCAACGATGCGCAGTGACTCGCCGGCAGGCGCTTGGCGCCACAGCAACTTACGTCCGCCGACGCAGCAGAGTTGGCGGCTTACAGCAATGCCGAAGCACGGTTTCGTGACAACGACAAGTTGCGCTACAGCTTGGGGTATTGGAGCGATTTTTTTCTACCCTATGTGTGCCGTGGTCTTGTGCATCGGTGTGGCAACACCCGTCCCGGAAAAATCTGGTGAGCGGGCCAAAGGAGCATGCATCCAATAGGTCGATCAGCACACTCAAAGCATCCATCACATCAATATCCCAAGGTGACGCCACGTTATACGAATACCGTCAAAATATGGCCGTGCCCATGGTGACACATCGGCTGTGTTGACCTGATTCACAAGGGCTCTGCTGGGGTCGCGCAGCGCGGTAGCGCACGGACCTGAAACACTGGAAACCACTTATGCAAGACGACGAACGATGCTGCGGCACCGGAACCTGCGTGATCGATGCCACCGGCCGCTGCTGGTGCGGCCAGCAATGGGACGGCGAAACAATGTGCCGCCCTGCAGAAGCGCCCATGGCTGTTGAAACTCCGCTCCCGGCAACATTCGCCACCCACCTTGGTGGGCCCCATGCAATGCAGATGCCCACCCCACCGCCCAACCAAAAATGATGCCGCCGCCCCCAACCGCTGTTTGGCTGGGCTATGCCGGGTTACTGCCGTTTGTTGGCCTTGCAGGCGCAAGCCTGTGGCTCGGGCCCTTGGAAAACGGCCGGTTGGCGCAGGCGCTATTGGCCTACGGCGCCTGTATTTTGAGCTTTATGGGCGCTATCCACTGGGGTCTGGCCCTGCGCAACAGCGCTGCGCCGGATAACAAACGCCTGCTGTGGGGTGTCGTGCCCAGCCTGCTGGCCTGGGTGGCCCTGCTGGTTGGAACTGTGCCGGGGCTGTGGCTGGTGGTGCTGGGCCTGTGGGCCTGCTTTGCGGTAGATCGCGCGGTGTACCCGCGCTTTGGCTTACAGGGCTGGCTTGCGATGCGGCTGGCATTGACCGTGGTGGCCACCTTGGCCTGCGCCTGGGTGGCATGGAGCCTGCGCCCATGAGCCGTTTACCAAACCTTAAAACCGTGCTGACCGCCCTCACCGAAGGAGACATCTCGCGCGTCGTAGAAATGGCGTGGGAAGACCGCACCGCATTTGAAGCCATCGAAGCGCAATTCGGGCTCAACGAATCAGCCGTGATCGACCTGATGCGCTTGCAGATGAAACCATCATCCTTTCGCATGTGGCGCAAGCGCATGGCAGGGCGCGCCACCAAACACGTGGCGCTGCGGGGCGCGGCCTACCTGCGCCACCGCGCCAGCCACACCCGCCAGTAGCACGGCGCTCACTGGCAGCAAGCAGCCCCCATGCAAACCACAACTGCCTTGGTCTGGTTCAAGCGCGATCTGCGCCTGCACGACCACGCGCCGCTGGTGGCGGCTCAGGCGCACACCCACGCGTTGGGTTTGTTCGTGATCGAGCCCGAATGGCTGCAAAGCCCCGAATGTGATGCCAGTCATGTGGCGTTTGCGCTGGGTTGCCTGGCAGAGTTGCGCGCTGCCCTGGCGCAGCGCGGCATGCCGCTGCTGGTGCGGGTGGGCAGCATGGTGCAAGTACTGGCACAGCTGCAGCCTGAAGCTCCATTCACCCACTTGTTAAGCCACGAAGAAACCGGCCCGGGTTGGTCGTACACGCGCGACAAGCAGGTGGCGGCATGGTGCAACAGCCAACACGTCCAGTGGCAAGAATTCACCCAAACCGGCGTGGTGCGCCGGCTGGGTAGCCGCACCGGTTGGGCCAAGCGCTGGCAGGCCCGCATGGATGCCCCCTTGCACATGCTGCACGGGGGCTTTAACGCTGCCGCACCGCTGGACCAACCGGCGTTGCCCAAACTCGCGGAGCTAGGGCTTGCACCGCACGGCAAGACGCTGCAAGCCAGCGGAGAAAAGGCCGCACACAGCACGCTGCGCAGCTTTTTACAAGCGCGCGGCTACGACTACCGCAAGGCGCTGTCCAGCCCCCTGACCGCCGAAGACGGCTGCAGCCGCCTGAGCCCGCACCTGGCCTTTGGCACGCTGTCCATGCGCACGGTGCACCAAACCACGGAAGTAGCCATTGCCAGCAGCCCAGACCGGGCGCTGGCCTACGGACTGCGTGGATTTTCCGGGCGGCTACGCTGGCACTGCCACTTCATGCAAAAGCTGGAAGACGAGCCGGACATTGAGTTCCACAACTTTGCCCGGTTGTGCGACGGCCTGCGCGAAAACGACTTCAACTACGACCACTTTGCCGCTTGGTGCGAAGGCCGCACCGGCTACCCGATGGTGGATGCGTGCATGCGCTCGCTCGTGGCCACCGGTTGGCTCAACTTCCGCATGCGGGCCATGCTGGTCAGCTTTGCCAGCTACCACCTGTGGCTGCACTGGCGGGA
Source organism: Rhodoferax sp. (assembly GCA_031417575.1). Taxonomy (GTDB): domain Bacteria; phylum Pseudomonadota; class Gammaproteobacteria; order Burkholderiales; family Burkholderiaceae_C; genus JANYCG01. The sequence goes on from JANOVW010000326.1 coordinate 2,617, forward strand.
AACGGGGCTGTTTTTGGCACGGCAGTTTTTGGACTTTGAGCCCGGCATCCACTGGAGCCAGATGCAGATGCAAAGC
>JANOVW010000327.1:0-1529 GCA_031417575.1 Rhodoferax sp.
ATGTCTGCTTCCGCTTCCGCGCCAGCGGCCTGGTTTTTGTCCACAGCGGCCTTGTAGGCGTGGGCGCGGTTCAAAATGCCTTTGCCGCAGACGCAGGTTAAAAACCAGGTGAGCTCCGGGATTTCCGGGATGTCCGATTGCCGGTAAAAAGTGACTTTCTCCGGGTTCAGCCCCGCCGCCAACCAGCTCGCGGCGATCTCCAGCGTGGAGCGCTGGATACGCGCTGGCTCGTCAATTTTGATGAGGGCGTGGTAATCGGCCAAAAAATAGAAACTCTCGACATCGCTGCGCAGGCTGGCCTGTACCGAGGGCCGAATGGAGCCCACATAGTTGCCCAAATGCGGTGTGCCAGAAGTGGTGATGCCGGTGAGAAAACGGGTTAAAGCCATTGAATCAGTATTCTTGTTTTTGAAAGTCTATTTGACCAAAAAGGCCAGCGGCGAGAGCAGCAGGCCGAGCACGGTTTCAGTGACGGCCATCACCGGGCGCATCCAAAGCTTGTCGACAATGCCCATTACTACCAGCCCCATCACCACAAAGAAACCCCAGGGCTCAACGCGTGACACCAGCTCAGCTTGTTTGTACGGCAGCAGCCCGACCAGAATGCGGCCACCGTCCAGGGGCGGCAGCGGGAACAGATTGAAGGCGAACATCACCAGGTTGACGGTGATGCCGGCCTTGCACATGGTGAGAAAATAGCGCTCGTCCACGCCCATGCCAATCAGCAGGTAAAACAGGATGCCCCAGCCCAAAGCCATGGCGAGATTGGCACCCGGCCCGGCCAGCGCCACCCAAACCATGTCGCGCTTGGGGTTGCGCAGGTTGCCAAAACGCACGGGCACCGGTTTGGCATAACCGAACAGAAAAGCGCCTGAAGTTGCGAAATACAACATCAGCGGCATGAGGATGGTACCCACCGGGTCGATGTGTTTGACCGGGTTGAGCGTGATGCGCCCCAGCACATAGGCCGTGTCGTCGCCAAAATGGCGCGCAGCGTAGCCATGTGCGGCCTCGTGCACGGTGATGGCAAATAACACCGGCAGCGCGTAAATGGCAACGGTTTGAATCAGATTGGCAATGTCCATGGGTGGGGATTGTCTCAGAGCGCCTTGCGGCTATTACAACGAAAACTTACAGCCCCAGCGCGGCCAGAGAGCCGCGCCCTTCCCGGATAACTACAGGTGCGCCGTCGCTCCAGTCAATCACCGTGGTGGGTTCCAGCGGGCAGGCCCCGGCGTCGAGCACGGCGGCAACGTCGTGTTCATATCGTTCGCGAATCTCGTGCGCATCGTTCATCGGGTCGGTTTCACCCTTGGCGATCTAGGTGGTGGCGAGCAAGGGGCCGCTGTGCAGGGCCAGCAGTTCGCTGAGCACCAGGTGGTCTGGCACCCGCAGACCGATGGTTTTGCGCTGCGGGTGGCTCACCCGTTTGGGCACCTCTTTGCTGGCCGGCAGGATGAAGGTGTAGGGGCCAGGCGTGGCCGACTTGAGCAGGCGGTACTGCTGGTTGTCTACCTTGGCGTAGTTGG
>JANOVW010000328.1:0-1764 GCA_031417575.1 Rhodoferax sp.
GCCAAATGAATCGCCGCGCGAATGCGCTGGTAGGTGCCGCAGCGGCAGATGTTGCTCATCGCGTCGTCTATGTCTTGGTCAGTGGGTTTGGGCTTGGCCTGCAACAGCGCCGCCGCCGCCATGATCTGGCCCGATTGGCAATAACCGCATTGCGGCACATCCAGCTTGGCCCAGGCCTGCTGGATCGGGTGCGTGGCGTTGGGCGACAAGCCTTCAATGGTGGTGATGGCCCGGTTCGCCAGGGCCCCGCCGGGAATGGAGCACGAACGCACCGGCGCGCCCTCCAGGTAAACCGTGCAGGCGCCACATTGGGCAATGCCGCAACCAAACTTGGTGCCGGTCAGGCCCAGTTCTTCCCGAATCACCCACAACAGGGGCATCTCGTTTTCAGCTTCGATGTTGCGGTTTTGGCCGTTGACGTTGAGTGTGTACATGGGATTTCTCGGTGGTGTCTGACGAACAGTTACCGATTACATCGCAAAGCACCCCAAATTCCAAGGGCTGCGCCACGCCTGAATTGTGTTTTTCGATGGCTGAAGCCGCTACCGCGAACAAACCCTTACCGGCCCGGGCGCGCCGCGGCGGCATAAACTGCGAGCGAACGCCAAACCCGTCAAAATCCGTCAAAACAAGCGCCCAAGCGTTTGAACCTGGAGCCCGCCCATGAAACTGCTCGATACCTTTGCCGATTATTCTGAATTTGTGCAGGTGCGCCGCGACATCCACGCGCACCCGGAACTGGGTTTTGAAGAACACCGAACCGCCAAAATAGTGGCCGAAAAACTCAAAGCCTGGGGCATCGAGGTTCACACGGGCATTGCAGGCACCGGGGTGGTGGGGGTTTTGAAAAACGGCACCGGCGGCAAAACCATTGGTTTGCGGGCCGACCTGGATGCCCTGCCCTTGCAAGAAGACAACCACTTTGCCCACCGCTCTACCCATGATGGCCGCATGCACGCCTGTGGGCACGACGGCCACACCACCATGCTGCTGGCGGCGGCCTGGCACCTGGGGCAACATCGCCAATTCAACGGCACGGTGAACTTCATCTTTCAACCGGCCGAAGAAATGGGCAAGGCCGGTGCGCTGCAAATGATCAAGGAAGGCCTGTTTGAGCGATTCCCGTGCGACGCGGTTTTTGCACTGCACAACATGGCTGAAGGTGCGGTGGGTTCTTTTTCGCTCAACCACGGCGCGCTGATGGCCAGCAGCAACATGTGGCGGGTCACGATGCACGGGCGCGGCACCCACGCCTCGTTGCCGCACACCGGCGTTGACCCGGTGGCCGCCACGATTCAACTGGCGCAGCAACTGCAAACGCTGGTGGCCAAACACATCGATTCGCGCGAGCGCGCCTTGCTCGGCGTCACGCAATTGCAGGGCTCTGACGCGCCCAACGTCATACCGGACCGCGCCTGGGTGGGCGGCGTAATCCGCACCTTTTCATTCGACGCGATTGACAAGCTCGAAGCCGCCCTGCGCCTGGCCGCCGAACACACCGCACTGGCGCACGGCTGCACCGCCGAAGTCTTTTTTCGCCGCGCCTCGCCGCCGGTGGTGAACCACGAAGCCGAAGCGCGTTTTGCCGCCGACGTGATGCGCGAAGTGGTGGGGGCCCCGATGGTGAACGAACAATTGCCCGCCGTGCTGGCGGCCGAAGATTTCGCCCACATGCTGCGCGTCAAGCCCGGCTGTTACGCTTTTATCGGCAATGGCGACGGCGCGCACCGCTTGCCCGACCACGGTGCAGGGCCCTGCATCGTG
>JANOVW010000329.1:0-2818 GCA_031417575.1 Rhodoferax sp.
ACGCGTCGTCCAGGTTTTTCTTCCAGTTGAAGGATGGCGAGCAGTTGTAAGCCAGCATTTTGCCGGGGTGAACCTTGTGGACGGCGTCAGCAAATTGCTTGGCGAAAGCCAAGTCTGGCGTGCCGGTTTCGCACCACACCAAGTCGGCGTATTCTGCATAGGCCACGGCGCGGGCAACGGCTTGGTCGAAACCTTTGCGGGTTTTGTAGAAGCCTTCCGGGGTGCGCTCGCCAGTCAAGAATGGCTTGTCAATGGGGTCGTGGTCGCTGGTGAGCAGATCAGCGGCTTCGGCATCGGTGCGGGCGATCACCAAAGAGGGGACACCCATCACGTCGGCGGCAAAACGCGCCGCGATCAGTTTTTGTACCGACTCGCTGGTTGGCAACAACACTTTGCCACCCAAGTGACCGCATTTTTTGGCGCTGGAGAGCTGGTCTTCAAAGTGAACACCACCCGCACCAGCCTTGATGCAAGCCTTCATCAGTTCAAACGCGTTGAGCACACCCCCGAAACCAGCCTCGGCGTCAGCCACGATAGGGGCAAAATAGTCGGTATAACCAGCGTCACCAGGGCCGACACCTTTGGACCACTGGATTTCATCGGCGCGGGTGAAGGTGTTGTTGATGCGCTCGACCACTTTGGGCACGGAATCCACGGGGTACAAAGACTGGTCGGGATACATCGCCGAGTATTCGTTGTTGTCTGCCGCAACTTGCCAGCCCGACAGGTAAATAGCCTTCACACCCGCCTTGACTTGCTGCATGGCCTGGCCACCGGTCAGTGCGCCCAGGCAGTTGACGTAATCTTCGGTGTGCAGCAGATCCCACAGTTTTTCGGCGCCACGGCGGGCCAGGGTGTGCTCGACAGGAAAACTGCCACGCAGGCGAACCACATCAGCAGCGCTGTAACCGCGCTTGATGCCTTTCCAGCGGGGGTTGGTGGCCCAGTCTTTTTCCAGCGCCTTGACTTGCTGGTCGCGGCTCAGTTGTTCGGTAAGGCTTTGGGGCATGAAAAACTCCTTGAGGTTTAAAAATTCGGTCAATGCTCCAATCGTTGCAACTGCGCTTGATGTGCCTGTTGGGCCGATTGGGATAGCGTAATTCTATATCTTATAGAAGACTTATGCAGTTCTTATGTCTTATATAAGATAAATATTTTATTGTTTAAATTCAACAATTTACACGCCGTGTTTCACCATATAAAAGTTAACTTCTCATATTGAGAAATTTTCCCGCATTGCAGCAATGCATTCATCACGATATGAAGACGTCAGGTTGCGGAATGAAATCGAAGGCGGTTGGTTGACCTTGTGCCGTGTCAAAGCCACAACAAACCACTTGAAAGCACGCTCAAAACCGGTTTCGGTCGCGCACCCAATCACCCGTGGTTATCACGGGCCGCCCAACGATGTAAACAGGGTTGATTTCATAAACCAAACAGGATATCTCGTTGCCCTGAACTACGACCTGAATCACCCGCTTGTAATATTCGTCTCGCTGCTGCGGGTAAACCTCTTCGATCTCATCCAGCACCTGCTGCAAAGCGGCAGAAATGGCGTAGACCTCTCCAACCACACGGTTGCTTCCACCCAGCACGACACCCGGGTAGGCTCCCAAGTGGTACATCGTGCCACACACAGCGGCTGGGCCCACCAGGCGGGGTGCGGGCTGCAATCGGTTGATGTCGTTGTCGTCGCCTTGTCGCAAGGTGCCGTATACAAACACATGGCCGGTAAAGGGTGCAGGGGTCGCTTCGGGCATCATGCGGGCACTTTCTTTTCTTTAAAAACGGCCCAGTATGTCCCAACCGCCTTCGCGCACCACCGCCTATTTGTGCCTGGCCCTGAGCATGGGCCTGGTGGGTGCTTACGTGGCCTTGTCCAAACCGCTGGTGGCTGCCCTGCCCGTTTTTCTGCTGGCCTGGCTTCGGTTCGGCATTGGCAGCGTGGCCATGCTGCATTGGCTCAAAAAGCCGGTTGACGAACCAGCGATGTCTGCTGCTACGCGCCGCCTGGTGTTTCTGGAATCGTTGTTGGGCAATTTCCTGTTTTCGATTTTTATGTTGTACGGTGTCAGTTTGACCAGTGCCGTCTCGGCCGGGGTCATCATGGCCTCTATTCCGGCAGTCATTGCTGTATTGAGCTGGGTGTTTTTACATGAACGCCCGCTGTGGCGGGTTTGGGCGGGCGTTGCCTGTGCCGTGGCAGGTGTCGGGTTGCTGGCGCTGGATCGCCAGTCGGCTTCTGCTTCGACCTCATGGTTGGGCAACCTGCTGCTGTGTGGCGCCGTTTTGTGCGAGGCAGCGTATGCGGTCATTGGCAAAAAACTGTCTGCCACGCTGGGGCCCAAGCGAATTGCCGCGTTGATCAACTTATGGGGTTTTGCCTTGATGACCCCGCCCGGTCTATGGCTTGCCTGGCAGTTTGATTTTGCAGCGGTGGCACCGGGCGCCTGGTTGTTGCTGGTCTTTTACGCGCTGGCGGCCAGTGTGTGGACGGTGTGGTTGTGGATGACCGGCTTGAAGCATGTACCAGCAGCGCAAGCCGGCGTGTTCACCGTGATGTTGCCGATCTGCTCGGTCGCCGTCGGCGTTGGCTTACTGGGCGAAGGCATTTCAGGCATTCAGGGGGTGGCAATCGGCATTGCCTTGGCGGGTGTTTTGCTGGCTACTTTTCGAGTCAAAACAACCCCGAAAGACAATTCGAAACCCTGTTGATTACCTGGGTGGGCCCTGACGGAACGCAATGCCCCACGCACAAAACGACCTCTGAGCACCCCTGAAGAGTGCCCCTGAGGGCACCAAAAGGCCCAATCCAGAG
>JANOVW010000330.1:0-3343 GCA_031417575.1 Rhodoferax sp.
GACACCCTAGGCCGCTCGCACCGCTCGGCCCTGGGCAAAAAGGCCTTGGGCTTGGCGTGTTCTGAAACCGCGCGCATTTTGGGCCTGCCCGAGGGTTACCGGGTCGCTGTGGTACCCGGCTCTGATACAGGCGCGATCGAAATGGCGATGTGGTCCATGTTGGGCGCACGCGGTGTCGATGTGCTGGAGTGGGAATCTTTCAGCGCGGGTTGGGTGATCGATATCGTCAAACAGCTCAAACTGCCCAACGTGAATGTTCGGCAGGCCGACTATGGCGACATCACCGATTTTGCGCAGGTTGATTTCAACAACGACGTGGTGTTTGTCTGGAACGGCACCACCAGCGGCGTTAAAGTGCCCAACGGTGACTGGATTCCCGCAGATCGCGCCGGTCTTACGCTGTGCGATGCCACCTCGGCCGTGTTCGCCATGGAGATGCCTTGGGACAAGCTCGATGTGGTTACTTTTTCATGGCAAAAAGTGTTGGGTGGCGAAGGCGGCCACGGCATGCTGATTTTGTCGCCCCGTGCGGTGGCACGTATTGAGGCCTACAGCCCGGCCTGGCCGCTGCCCAAGGTGTTCCGCATGAAATCCGGCGGCAAACTCAACGAAGGCCTGTTCAAAGGCGAAACCATCAACACGCCGTCGATGTTGTGTGTGTCGGATTACCTCGATGCCTTGCAGTGGGCCGAGGGTCTGGGCGGTGTCAAAGGCACCATAGCCCGCAGCGAAGCCAACCTGAAAGTGATTGAGGATTTTGTCGCTACCAACGACTGGATTTCGTTTTTGGCCCAATCCAAGGCCACGCGCTCCAATACCAGCGTGTGTTTGTCCCTGAAGGCGACGGCCGATCAGGTCAAAGCCATGACCAAACTGCTCGAATCCGAAAAAGTTGCGTATGACATCGGCTCTTACAAAGACGCGCCTGCAGGCTTGCGCATCTGGTGTGGCGCAACGGTAGAGCAGGCGGATTTGCAGGCCTTGATGCCATGGCTGACATGGGCCTATTTGCAAGTCACACAGCAGGTCGCACAGAAACCTCAAGCACATTTGGCATAGTTGTTCGGTCAATACATGCACAATGTGCTATTAAAAATATAACATGTACAAAATCAAAACCTACAACCAGATTTCGCTCAAAGGCCTGGAGCGTTTTTCGCGCAAAACCTATGAAGTCGGTAGCGACATCGGCAGCCCGGATGCCTTTTTGTTGCGCAGTCAAAAACTGCAGGGCGTGGACGTGCCGGCCACGCTGCTGGCGGCGGCCCGCGCGGGTGCGGGTACCAATAACGTGCCGATTGCCGATTACAGCAAACGCGGTGTGGTGGTGTTCAACACACCGGGCGCCAACGCCAATGCGGTGAAAGAGCTGGTGATGGCCGGCATGTTGTTGGCGACGCGTGGCATCTTGCCCGGCATGGCGTATGTCAGTTCACTCACGCAAATGACCGATGCCGCCGAGATGGCCGCCTTGCTCGAAAAAGAAAAATCGCGTTTTGCCGGGGGTGAAATCAAAGGTAAAACGCTGGGCATTGTGGGCTTGGGCGCCATCGGCTCGATGGTGGCTGACATGGGGTTGGCGATGGGCATGAAGGTGGTCGGGTTTGACCCGGCCTTGTCGATTGATGCCGCCTGGCGGCTTTCAAACGAGGTGCAGCGCGCTGAAAATTTGCAGGCCTTGCTGGCGCGGGCAGACTACGTGAGTCTGCATGTTCCGGCCATGGAAGCCACCCACCACATGATCAACGAGCAGGCTTTGGCCGCGATGAAACCGGGCGCCGTGCTGCTCAATTTCGCCCGGGAAAGCATTGTGGATTCGGGCGCCGTGTTGAAGGCGCTGGCAGCGCAAAAGCTGGGCCAGTACGTTTGCGATTTCCCCGAGCCTGCGATGCTCGGAAAACCCGGCATCATTGCCATGCCGCATATTGGGGCCAGTACCGAGGAATCGGAAGAAAACTGCGCCGTGATGGCCGCCGACCAATTGATGGATTACCTTGAAAACGGCAACATTCGCAATTCGGTGAATTTTCCGTCCATCAGTATGGGGCGCGCAGCGGGCGCTACCCGGATTACCTTCTCCAATGACAACGTTTCCGGTGTGTTGGGCCATGTGCTGGGCGTGCTGGCTGACTTCAAAGTGAACGTGATCGACATGATCAACAAGAGCCGTGGCGAGTTGGCCTTCAATATCGTCGACGTGGAAGAAAAACCCTCGGCTGAGGTGGTTGCCGCTATTGCAGCGGTAGAGCACGTCATCCGTGTGCGGGTCATCTGATTTGAAAACCGGCTAACGCTGTGTCAATACCCTTGCGCATTCTGGTCGCGGGGGCGGGAATCGGCGGTTTGGCTGCGGCGCTGGCATGCAGCCGAGCCGGGCACACGGCGCAGGTGTTTGAAAAATCGGCGGCACTGACGGAAGTGGGGGCCGGCATCCAGCTGGGGCCCAATGTCACCCGCATCTTGCATCAATGGGGGTTGGCATCCGTTTTACAACGTACAGCCGCATTCCCGGCCTGTTTGCAGGTGCGCGACGCGCAAGGTGGTCAGGTATTGGGGCACTTGCGCTTGGGCCCAACCTTTGAAGCGCGATATGGTGCACCTTACGCCACGGTACACCGGGCCGACCTTCAGCAACTGCTGGCCGATACCCTGCTTGTAAACCATGGCGTGGTGCCCGCCTTCGGGCATGCGGTGGCCGGTTTTAAGCACAATGAACAATCCGCCGAACTGCAACTTACCACCGCAGGTGCCCGCAACCCGGTTCTCCAAGGTGATCTGCTCGTCGCTGCCGATGGCCTGTGGAGCAGCATCAGGCAGGGCCTGCTGGAAGACGGGCCGCCACCGGCCACCGGCCATGTCGCCTACCGCTGCCTGATTTGCCAGGCCGATCTGCCGGTGGCCCTGCGGGCTGCGTTGAACACCCAGGATGTGGTGGTCTGGCTTGGGCCGCGTCTGCATGTGGTGCACTACCCGGTGCGCGGTGGTGAATGGCTGAACGTGGTGGTCATCGTTGAGAACCCGTCCAGCAAGGTCGCAGAAAGCTGGAGCCAGGATGTCGATACCCAGGAGTGGGGTGGTTTTGGATCGGGTCTGCACCATCACCTGCAAGACTTGTTGTTGGCCGCTGATGGTCAAGTGGATGGTCATCGTGATGGATCAGCCCGCGAAGCCGGCAGTTGGCGCAAATGGAACTTGTTTGCGCGGCCCGCGATGCAGCGATCAAAAGCCCACGGTTTTGGCCGCGTAGCCCTGCTGGGTGATGCAGCTCACCCCATGTTGCCCTACCTGGCGCAAGGCGCCGGCATGGCGATTGAAGATGCGCAAGCACTGGCCGTTGCGCTAG
>JANOVW010000331.1:0-1601 GCA_031417575.1 Rhodoferax sp.
CGCGAGTTGTTTGCCCGCTTGCGTGAATCGGCTGAAAAAACCGCCATCAAGGTGTTTGCCGACAACGTGCGCGATCTTCTCTTGGCCGCACCCGCAGGCCCGCGCGTGGTGATGGGGCTAGACCCCGGCATTCGCACGGGCGTAAAGGTGGCCGTGGTCGATGGCACCGGCAAACTGCTCGATACCGCCACCGTGTACCCGCACGAGCCGCGCCGCGATTGGGAGGGCAGCTTGCACCAATTGGCCCTGTTGTGCCAAAAACATCAGGTGAACCTGATCGCCATCGGCAACGGCACCGCCAGCCGCGAGACCGACAAACTGGCGGGGGAGTTGATTAAAGGCTTGGAGAAAGCCTCGGCCCAAAAAATGTCCAAAGTGGTTGTTTCTGAAGCCGGTGCTTCGGTTTATTCCGCCAGCGAATACGCCAGCCAGGAGATGCCCGATGTAGACGTGAGCCTGCGCGGCGCAGCCAGTATTGCGCGGCGGCTGCAAGACCCGTTGGCCGAACTGGTGAAGATTGACCCCAAATCCATCGGCGTGGGCCAATACCAACACGATGTGAACCAAACCGACCTGAAAAAGAGCCTCGAGGCGGTGGTGGAAGACTGCGTGAACCAGGTGGGTGTCGACCTGAACACGGCCAGCGTGCCGCTGCTGTCGCGCGTTTCGGGCTTGACCAACACGCTGGCCCGCGCGTTGGTGAGCTGGCGCGAGAAGAAGGGCGCGTTTACCAACCGCCAGCAGTTGCTGCAGGTGAGCGGCATGGGTACCAAAACCTTCGAACAAGCGGCCGGGTTTTTGCGCATTCAGGGTGGCGAGAACCCGCTGGACCGCACTGGTGTGCACCCCGAAACCTATCCGCTGGTCGAAAAAATCATCGCCAAAACCGGCAAAACCAGCCACGAGCTGATGGGTCGCTCGGAGGTCTTCAAAACCCTGCGGCCCGAGCATTTTGCCGATGCAGCCTTTGGCGTGATCACCGTCAAAGACGTGTTGCAGGAGTTGGAGAAACCCGGCCGCGACCCGCGCCCCGATTTCAAAGTAGCCCAGTTGAGCGATGCCGTGCAAAGCGTGGCCGATTTGCGCCCCGGCATGTTGCTCGAAGGCACGGTGAGCAACGTCGCAGCGTTTGGTGCTTTTATCGATTTGGGGGTGCACCAGGACGGGCTGGTGCACGTGAGCCAGCTTTCGCACAAATTTGTAACTGACGCCCGCGAGGTGGTCAAAACCGGCGACATCGTCAAGGTGCAAGTGGTCGAGGTCGATTTGGCCCGTCAACGCATCTCTCTCACCATGAAACTGGGGCAAGCGCCGCAGGCCGGTGGAGCCGGTGGGCCGGGTGTCAAAAAAGGCGATTCGGGTGCGAATCGGTTTGAGCCCGCCCGGCCATCGCAACACGGTGGGCAGCGCACTGGCCAGAACACCGGGCAAAGTTTGGGCACTTCAGCGATGGCATCGGCATTTGCGAAGTTGCGGGGCTGATGTTGCCGGGCTGAGGTTGCCGTGTTGTCGTGGTGCAATCCGCCAGCTGGGGCACTCAAAGCGAGTGCTTCAGTAAGCCCGCTGCAATTTGATATGCGCAGCCAACCCGCCTGAACGGG
>JANOVW010000332.1:0-1948 GCA_031417575.1 Rhodoferax sp.
TTTCAGGGCTTGCTGAATGCTCTGGACGGTGGCATCAATGTTGACCACAACGCCGCGTTTCAAGCCGTTGCTGGGCGCAACCCCCAAACCCGCAAGCTTGAGTTCGCCACCCGGCATTACCTCTGCCACGACGACCATCACTTTGGCGGTACCAATGTCCAGGCCGACCACCAAGTCTTTGTATTCTTTTGCCATTTTTTTACCTGTTGCGTCGTTTTAGGGTGTTATTTGTTGGGGAGTGCGTTGGTTGTCGTTACACCACGCAAACGCAATGCGTAACCATCCACATGGCGCAAATCAGCGGATTCAAGCGCCTCCGGTTTTCTGCCGTAACGCAAGGCAACGCGGGTCAGCGTACCCAAAAAGAGGTTCACCCGTTCATTCAGTTCTTTTCCGTTGCCCCGGCCCAAAAGAACTTGGGCTCCGGACGCCGTTCGTATTTGCCAGCTGCCACGGCCAGACAATTCGAGCAGATCAATCTCCAGATCCAATGCTTCGAATGCCGGTTTCAGGCTGGCGTAAACGGCCCAGACTGTTTTGGCCTGATCGTCCGGTCCGGACAAGCGTGGCAGGTTTTCATGCTCAATTTCACCCTGATTGGCATCAAATATTTCACCAAAACTATTGAGCAAGCGTGACTCGCTCTCTGCTCCCCAAAGCGCTACCGCCTGGTGTTCTTGCAGAAACACCTTCAGGCGATTCGGGAACTCGCGCCTGACATTTGCACTGCGAACCCAGGGAACCGCTTCAAAAGCCTGACGCGCACTTGCCAAATCCATGGTGAAAAACGAGCCCGCCAGTTTGGGTGTTGCATTGGCCTTGATGGTGAGTGCGGTGTTGTGCTGCACGTCCCCGACCACCAGGATGGACTGAATGGCGAATCTGGGCGAGTTCAATGCCCAGGCGAAAGAAAGGCCTGCACAGACGACCAGGAAAACCAGCAACAAGGAAAACGCCGCGCCATTCATCAAGCGTACGTCCAGTGGTAGCGTTGATTGGGTGCTCATAACAACGCACCACCCGGGTTGTCCAACGCAGCCAACGCCAGCACCTGCACACACAAATCCTCATAACTGATGCCCGCAGCACGAGCGGCCATAGGCACCAGTGAGTGAGATGTCATGCCGGGCGATGTATTCATCTCCAGCAAAAACGCCTTGCGATCATGGGCGCGGATCATCAGGTCTGCGCGGGCCCAACCGCGGCAGCCCAGCGACTTATAGGCCCGCAAAACAACCCGCGAAATTTCCGCCTCTTCACTGGCTGGCAATCCACTGGGGCATTGGTACTGAACGACTTCCGTGAAGTACTTGTTTTCGTAGTCGTAAGCACCTTCAGGCGCATTGATGCGAATGATGGGCAACGTCCGAGCCAAGTCGCCACAGCCCAGTATGGGGCAGGTGATTTCCTCGCCATCAATGAATTCCTCACACAGCACGTTGGTATCGTACTTGGCCGCCATTGAAATGGCTGCACTCAACTCTGACCCCACCTTGACCTTGCTGACGCCCAATGAAGATCCTTCCCGCGGCGGCTTGACGATGACGGGCAGTCCCAGGCTAACGACAACCCTGTCGGCTAGTTGGCTGGATGCGATCTGTTCATTCAGCAGGATGTAACGTGGCGTGGGAAGTTCCACCGCGCTCCAAAGGCGTTTGGTCATTACTTTGTCCATGGCAATGGCAGACGCCATGACACCCGATCCGGTGTAGGGAATGCCCAGCAGTTCGAGCGCGCCTTGGACCGTGCCATCTTCGCCATAACGGCCATGAAGCGCAATAAAGCAACGCTGGAAACCTTCCGTTGCCAGGTGATTCAGCGGTCGCATCCCGGGGTCAAAAGCATGGGCATTCACGCCTTTGGACAACAAGGCCTGAAGTACACCTTGACCTGACATGAGGGAAATTTCACGTTCGGCAGATTTCCCGCCCATCAACACAGCAACCTT
>JANOVW010000333.1:0-7199 GCA_031417575.1 Rhodoferax sp.
GGTACCCGATCGGCGCAGCCAGCCGCTCCCCGGGCAGAAAAGCTGTCCGCTTCGCGCACCAACGACCCGCAACGCACCATGGCGGGCATCCTCGCGGTAGCCCATGCCGAGTTCAGCGAAAAAGGGTTGGCGGGGGCACGCATCGACGAGATCGCGGCAGCCACCCAGACCAGCAAACGCATGATCTATTACTACTTCGGCAGCAAGGAAGGCCTGTATCTGGCCGTGCTGGAGGAGTCATACCGCGAAATGCGGACCATCGAAGCCGAATTGCGCCTGGAAGACTTGCCGCCTGAAGAAGGATTGCGCAAACTGGTGGGGTTCACCTTTGATCATCACCATGGCAACGAGGCATATATCCGCTTGGTGATGAGCGAAAACATGCAGCGTGGCAGCTTCTTGCGCCAGAGCAAAATCATCCAGCAGCTCAATGTGCCGGCCATTGACGGCATCCGCAAGCTGTATGAACGCGGTGTGGCCCAAGGGGTGTTTCGCGAGCGGCTCGACCCGGTAGACATCCACCAATCCATCTCGGCGCTGACGTTTTTCAACGTCTCGAATCAGCACACCTTCGGGCTCATCTTCAAGAAAGACACGCAAACCGCCAAAGCGCTGGCGGTGCGGCGCGACAGCATCATCGAAATGGTGGTGCGGTTTGTGCGCAAGTGATAACCGGCCAACGCCGATCACGAACCTGAACCTGACCTGATGCGGGTCTTGAAGTAAGGGTTTTCCCGCATTTTATTAAAACTAACTAGTTAGTACATTACATCTGTTCAATAGTTAAAAAAATGAGAAGCACCATGATTGACCACGCAATCGACCGTTTTTGCAAACTGCTGGGGATGCTGATGGCTGCTGGCCTGGCCCTGATGGTCGTGCTGGTCTTCATCAATGTGGTGATGCGATATGCCTTCAATTCCGGCATTACCGTGTCTGAAGAGTTGTCGCGCTGGGTGTTTGTCTGGCTCACCTTTTTTGGCGCGGTTGTGGCCCTGCATGACAAAACCCACCTGGGCACCGATACGCTTGTCTCTCGCTTGTCCGTACGCGGCAAAAAAATCTGTCTGGTGCTTGGCCACCTGCTGATGTTGTTCATCTGCTGGTTGCTGTTCAGCGGCTCGCTGGAACAAGTCAAAGTGAACTGGACCTCCACCAGTGCCGCGATGGAAACCTCGTTGGCTTTTTTCTACGCCAGCGGCATGTTTTGCGCCATCTTCAGCGCCGTCATTCTGGCCAATCATCTGTGGCGGCTGCTCAACGGTACTTTGTCGGAAGAAGACCTGATCGGCGTGCGTGAATCCGAAGAAGAGCCGGTGGACGTACCCAAGCCAGTGCGATAAGCCGACACCGCAACCCAAGCCGAACCGGACATCATCATGACCATCGCCGTTTTTCTGGGTTCCCTGCTGGCCGCCATGGCCCTGGGTATTCCAATTGCATACTCCCTTTTGTTGAGTGGTGCCGCACTCATGTGGCACATGAACAGCTTCGATGCTCAAATCCTTGCGCAAAATATCATGGAAGGCGCCAACAGTTTTCCGCTGCTGGCCGTACCGTTTTTCATGCTGGCCGGTGAGGTGATGAACACCGGGGGCCTGTCCAAACGCATTGTCGTGTTTGCCATGGCGCTGGTCGGCCACATTCGGGGCGGCTTGGGCTATGTCACCATCATTGCGGCCTGTTTGCTGTCGGCCTTGTCGGGGTCAGCAGTTGCCGATGCTGCCGCACTGACCGCATTGTTGTTGCCCATGATGGTCAAAGCGGGTCACGACAAAGCCCGCAGCGGCGGCCTGATAGCCGCATGCGGCGTGATCGGCCCGATCATTCCGCCCTCCATTGGTTTTGTCATTTTTGGTGTAGCCGGTGGTGTTTCCATCTCCAAACTCTTCTTGGCCGGTATCTTCCCCGGCATTTTGCTGGCAGCGGGCTTGTGGGCCACCTGGTGGTGGCTGACGCGCAAAGAGCAACTCGAGACACCGCCACGTCGAACGGCCGGCGAAGTGGTTGCGGCCTTCAGAAGCGCAGGCTGGGCCTTGCTGCTGCCCATCATCATTTTGGTTGGCTTGCGCATGGGGGTCTTTACTCCAACCGAAGCGGCCGTCGTGGCCGCTGTATATGCGCTGTTTGTAGCCGGTGTGATCTACCGCGAATTGACCTGGGCGCAACTCTACGACGTATTCCTGCAGGCGGCCAAAACCACCTCGGTCATCATGTTTTTGGTGGCCGCTGCGATGGTGTCAGCGTGGATGATCACAGTAGCGCAACTGCCGCAGCAAGTGGTCACCTTGCTGGAACCCCTGCTGGGCAACCCAACCCTGCTCTTGATGGCGATCATGGTGCTGGTGATGGTAGTTGGCACCGCCATGGACATGACCCCCACCATCCTGATCCTCACCCCGGTGCTGATGCCGATCATCAAGGCCGCAGGCATTGACCCGGTTTACTTTGGTGTGTTGTTCATCATCAATAACTCAATTGGTCTGGTCACGCCGCCGGTGGGCACAGTGCTGAATGTGGTGGCAGGTGTCGGCCGGATGCGTATGGATGACGTCACGCGGGGCGTGTTGCCTTTTATGGCGGTGCAGTTCGCGCTGATGTTTTTGATGGTGCTGTTCCCATCGTTGGTAATGGTTCCTGCGAAGTGGCTTTACGGCTAAAACCAGAGGTTTTTCCGTCGATCCAATTTGCAATCACTGCGTTGAATATTTTCCCGACCGAGGGCGTGTTTCGTACGCCGTGCCTTGGGTCATTAAACGTGCGTACTGGGTTAATTTTTTGGAGACAAGCATGAAACGTTTGGTACTGAAATCAATCGCCGCTGTGGTGGCAATGGCTGCATTTGGGATGGCATCTGCGCAAGACATCAAAGAGCGCACCCTCAAGTTCGGCCTCAACGGACCAGAGGGACACCCTGCCGTTGCCGGCATGAAGAAATTCGCCGATTTGGTGGCTGCCAAGTCTGGTGGCAAGATCAAGGTCAACCTGTTTCTGAACGGTTCGTTGGGAAGTGACCAAGCCGTGGTGTCGGCCATGAAGGGCGGTACGATTGAAATGTCGGTGATGAATTCCGGCATCCTGGCTTCTGAAGCCAAAGAACTGGCGATTTTTGACTTCCCCTTCCTGTTTGCCAACGAAAAAGAATCGGATGCCATCGTGGACGGCCCAGTTGGCCGAAAGATGCACAAGCTCCTTGAAGAAAAGGGCTTGATTGGCTTGTCTTACTGGGAGCTTGGTTATCGCCAGATGACCAACAGCAAACGCCCGCTGAACAAGGTAGAAGACATTGACGGCCTAAAGCTACGGGTGATCCCCAACCCCATCAACGTGGATTGGGTCAAGGCCCTGGGTGCAAATCCCACGCCTATGCCTTTCCCTGAAGTCTATGGCGGCCTCGAGCAAAAAGCCATTGATGGTCAGGAAAACCCGATCAGCGTGATCGCCGCCAACAAGTTCTGGGAAGTGCAGAAAAACATTGCGCTGACCAACCACCAGTACAACCCGCAATCGGTGATATTCAGCAAGAAGGTCTGGGATACCTTGAGCGCTGCCGAGAAGAAATTGCTCGATGACTCCGCTGACGAAGCCGCCAAAACCCAACGCGACGCTTCGCGTGCAGCGGTCGCCGCCAATCTCGAGCTGTTGAAAAAGAACGGCATGACTGTGACCACCTTCCCTCCGGCTGAAGTGGCCAAGCTTCGCGAGAAAATGAAGCCGGTGATCGCCAAGTACAGTGCCAACGTGGGCGAAGCGACCGTCAACGAAATGATGGCTGAACTGGCCAAGCTGCGCAAATAAACAGACGGGCTGACAAGCGCGCTGATCTGGCCCCGGTGGCCAGATCCGATCGTTCTGGATTCCGTCTGTCGGCACCGGCAGTCGTGAGTCCAGACCCATCGCAATTCAAATTCGCATATCCAGGGAAACCATGAAAATTCTCGTGCTCAATGGCATCAACCTCAACATGTTTGGCAAGCGCGATCCGGCGCAGTACGGCACCACCACGCTGGCTGAAATTGACGCAGCGGTGATCGCCTTGGGCCAAGAACTTGGCGCGGTGGTGGAGTGTTTTCAGACCAACCACGAAGGTGAGATGTGTGAACGCATCCATCGCGCCCACAGTGAAGGTGCACAGGCGGTGCTGATCAACGCTGGTGCCTGGACGCATTACAGCTATGGCATTCGTGATGCATTGGCCATCTTGAAGTGCCCCATTTTCGAAGTGCACATGTCCAACATCCATGCGCGCGAAGCCTTCCGTCACCATTCCGTCATCGCCGAAATCGCCAAAGGCCAGATCGCCGGTTTTGGAGTAGACAGTTACCTGCTGGCTTTGCGGGCAGCCGTGTCTGCACTCAAGACGGGGAAGTAGGGGCATGGCCACTGCTTCGATTCCTGGCCTGATCAACGGCCACACCGAACTGATCGCCCACATCGGTTTTCCGACGCACAGTTTCAAGGCCCCCATGATTTACAACCCCTGGTTTGACAAGGCGGGAATCAACGCGCGGGTGATGCCGATGGGTTGCAAACCAGAAGACTTTCCGGTTTTCCTGAAGGCCCTTTTCAAACTCAGCAACATCCGGGGTGCGCTGATCACCATGCCGCACAAAGTCACCACCATCGAGTTGGTTGACGAGGTCCGCCCCTCTGCGGCGATAGCCGGGGCCTGTAATGCGGTTCGGCTCGGCGCCAACGGGCAATTGCAGGGCGACATGTTTGATGGCGAAGGTTTTGTGCGGGGCGTGCTGCGCAAGGGGGTCAAGCTCAAAGGTGCCGATGTGCTGGTGGTTGGCAGTGGCGGCGTGGGCTCGGCGATCGCCGCGTCACTGGCGGCTGCGGGCGTTGCCCGGCTGGCCTTGTTTGATGTGAACGCTGCCTCTGCAATGGGCTTGGCCCAACGGCTCAAACGGCACTATCCAAACGTGCAAGTACAAACGGGCTCGAATGACCCAGCAGGTTTTGACGTCGTAGTAAACGCCACGCCCATGGGGATGAACGACGGCGACCCGATGCCGGTCGATATGTCGCGCGTGTCGCCCAGCACGTTTGTGGGTGAAGTGGTGATGAAGGCCGAGATGACCGCCTTCCTGAAGGCCGCGCAAGCCCGCGGCTGCAGCTTTCAGGTGGGTACCGATATGCTGTTTGAACAGATTCCGGCCTACCTGGAGTTTTTTGGCTTGCCTTCTACAACCCCTGAGGAGTTGCGTTCACTGGCGACGCTGGCGTATTAAGGGCAATCGCTGGTGAAAGAGTCAATCGCTGGTGCGGGGGGGCGGCCCGTAAAATAGTCCCATGTTGACTGTAAAAAAAGAACTGCTCGATGCCTTGCGTGTCGTTTTGGAGCGCTTGGCCCCAGGCGCGGGAGCGAAAGCTGCGTTTGAATCGCCCAAAGTTGCTTCTCATGGCGATTTGGCGACGACCGCGGCCATGCAATGGGCCAAGGCGCAAAAAACCAACCCGCGTCAGTTGGCCGAAACGCTAAAGGCCGATCTGCTGGCGACGGCGGGATTTGCGCGCTGGGTGGAAGCGATCGACATCGCCGGGCCGGGTTTCATCAATATTCGCCTGAAAAACACAGCCAAACAGCAGATCGTCCATGAAGTTCTCACCCAAGCCGAAGCATTTGGCCATCAACCCGCCACCGAGAAGCGCGTATTGGTTGAATTTGTTTCGGCCAATCCGACTGGCCCGTTGCATGTAGGCCATGGCCGCCAGGCAGCACTGGGGGACGCAATTTGCAATTTATTCCAGACACAAGGCTGGGATGTCTACCGCGAGTTTTATTACAACGACGCGGGTGTGCAAATCAACACCTTGGCCACCAGCACCCAGTTGCGGGGAAAGGGCTTCAAACCAGGTGATGCAGAGTGGCCCAGCGGCGAAAATGCCCATGCCTACAACGGTGACTACATTGCCGACATCGCGGCAGATTTCCTGGCCCAAAAAACTGTCAAATCCGATGACCGCGCGTTCACCGCGTCCGGTGATATTCAGGATCTGGACGGCATGCGCCAATTTGCCGTGGCTTACCTGCGCCACGAACAAGACCTGGATTTAAAGGCCTTTGCCGTCAAGTTTGACAACTATTACCTCGAATCCAGCCTCTATACCAGCGGGCGCGTGGCCGCCGCCGTGCAAAAACTGGTGGCGGCCGGCAAAACCTACGAAAAAGACGGCGCATTATGGCTTAAATCTACTGATTACGGTGACGACAAAGACCGTGTGATGAAAAAAGGGGATGGCAGCTTTACCTATTTCGTGCCCGATGTGGCCTACCACATCGCAAAATGGGAACGCGGCTTTACCAAAGTTGTGAATATTCAGGGCACGGATCACCACGGCACCATTGCCCGGGTGCGGGCGGGCTTGCAGGCCGCGAATGTCGGTATTCCTTCAGGTTACCCCGACTATGTACTGCACACCATGGTGCGGGTGGTGAAAGGTGGCGAGGAAGTCAAAATCTCCAAGCGGGCCGGCAGTTATGTCACCCTGCGCGATTTGATTGAGTGGACCAGCAAAGACGCCGTGCGGTTCTTCTTGTTGAGCCGCAAACCCGACACCGAATACACCTTTGACGTGGATTTGGCGGTGCAAAAGAACAATGACAACCCGGTTTATTACGTTCAATATGCGCACGCGCGAATTTGCTCGGTACTGGCGGCTTGGCGCGAAAAAGACAATGGCCACGTTGAGATGCTCAAAACGGCAGATTTAACGCCGTTGGAAAGCCCGCAAGCGTTGGCCCTCATGTTGTTGTTGGCCAAATACCCCGACATGCTGACAGCGGCGGCGCATGATTTTTCGCCCCATGACGTGACTTTTTACCTGCGCGAGCTGAGTGCGGCGTACCACAGCTATTACGATGCTGAACGCATTCTGGTTGATGATGTGCGCGTCAAACAGGCCCGCTTGGCCTTGGTGGCCGCTACAGCGCAGGTATTGCACAATGGCTTGGCTATATTGGGTGTAAGCGCACCCACAAAAATGTAAAAGGTGCACCCCGTGCAAGCAACTCGTCAAACAGGCATGAACAAGCAAGTCGGCAACACCGTGATCGGAATCATCATCGGGCTGGTGGTGGGCCTGGGGCTGGCTTTGGGCGTTGCCGTGTACGTCACTAAAGTGCCAATTCCTTTTGTGAACAAGGGGCAAACCCGTTCGGCCGACCAAGACGCAGCCGAGGCGAAAAAGAACAA
>JANOVW010000334.1:0-2045 GCA_031417575.1 Rhodoferax sp.
CGCCTCGCCCGACACCCCCCAGCCCGGGTAGGTGGTGATGCCATTGGCCAGGGCAAACGGAAAGGTGTAGCTGCTGTGCAGCGATTGCACGGCTTTAACTTGCGCGGCGGTGAGGCAGTTGGCTGCATCGGCCCCGGCGCATTGCAGACGCGAGACATCAAACTGCTGCTTGCAAGCCACCGGGTTGGCGACCAGTTTGTCGGCAATGCCGTCGGCCGCATCACAGGCGGCAAGCACGGCGTTGTGCACCAGTTCCACCTTGGCACGGGGCAGCCAGGCATCGCCCAGGGTGGTGAGGCCCGCGCGGGCGCTCACATGCTGCAAGCCCGTCCAGTTGATCACCGGCACGCGGCAGAAGATGCCGTCAAAATCATTCGGGTAACGCTGCGCCATGGTGAGGCCCTCACGGCCCCCTTCGGAGCTGCCGACAAAGTAGAGCTTGTACGGGGCCCGCCCATAAGCGCGCTGGGTGAGTGCCACCGCCACATCGCGCACTTTTTTGTAGGAAGCGTGGGCGAAGTTGACAAAAGCTTCATCATTGGCCGCAAAGGCCTGCGGTGCCACCCCCGGCGCGTTTTGATGGCCCGAATCCGTACCATAGGTGACATAACCTTGCGCCAACGGAGATGGCTGGTCGTACCGGCCCGAAGGAATCAAGCCGGTGCCGGTTATCACGGTGCCATTGAAGCCGCCACCGCCATATTGCACGGTGCGGCCATTCCAGCTGAGTGGCAAATTGACCTGAAACAAAATGGGCGGTGCTGTTTTATCGACCGGCAGGATGCGGCCCAGCACTTTGCAGGTGGCAGGCGTAGCCGGTGTCACGCGCGCTGCCGGGGTTGGGCCGCGCTCGGCGACGCTGAGGGCCACTGCGGCTGTCAACGCCGCTGAATCAATCGTGGTGCCGCCATTGGCCAGTGCGCTGACCGATGCATCAAACGGGGCGGCCAAAGCGGCACACGCCTTTTGCGCATCCGCACCGAGGCTTACGGGCCCCTGGGGCGCGCTAGGGCCCAGCGAGCCGCAGGCCGCCAGAAATGAGGCGCTGGCAGTTGCAACCGCCCATCTCAAGGCAGGTGACGAATTCGGGGTTTTTAATGTCATGGGCGACTCCTCGTTTTAATGGCTCTACCGGCTGCCAATTCCGGCTTTGTTCCGGCTTTGTTCCGGCTTTTTTCCGGGTTTATTCCGGCCGCTAGTCGGCCCAATACAAGCGGGTTGGATTGTCCACCAGCAGCTTGTGTTGCAACTCGGGCGTCACAGCGATATGTGGGATGAAATCCACCAACAAGCCATCATCGGGCATGTGATCCTTGAGGTTGGGGTGCGGCCAATCGGTTCCCCACAAGACGCGGTCGGGGAAGGTTTCGACGATCTTGCGGGCAAACGGAATCACGTCGGTGTAGGCGTTTTGCTCGCCATTCAGCGCCTTGGGGCCGGTCACCGACAGACGCTCCGGGCAGCTCACCTTGCTCCACACGTTGGGATGCTGCTGCATGAACTTGACGAACAACGCGAACTCAGGGCCATCCACCGGTTTGGCCACATCGGGTCGGCCCATGTGATCGACCACGATCGTGGTGGGCAAGGCGGTGAAGAAATCCCACAACTCGGGCAGATCAACCGCTTCAAAATAGATGACGACATGCCAGTTCCACTTCTTGATGCGGGTGGCGATTTCAAGCAGTTCGTCTTTGGGGGTGAAATCTACCAGGCGCTTTACGAAATTGAACCGTACACCGCGCACACCGGCGTCGTGCATGGCCTGGATTTCTGCATCCGTCACACTGCGTTTGACAGTCGCCACGCCGCGCGCCCTGCCCTGGCTGTTGACCAGTGCATCGACCATGGCGCGGTTGTCGGCACCGTGGCAGGTGGCTTGCACCACCACATTTTTATCAAAGCCCAGGTGATCGCGCAACGCATACAGTTGCGTCTTGCTTGCGTCACACGGGGTGTACTTGCGCTCGGGCGCGTAGGGGAACTCGGCACCGGGGCCAAACACGTGGCAATGGGCGTCCACTGCGCCTGCGGGCAGTTTGAAG
>JANOVW010000335.1:0-4434 GCA_031417575.1 Rhodoferax sp.
CTGCCGGTTGTTGATAAAGTGCACAAAACGCTCACTTTTCACGCCTGGTACCCCGGTTGCCCGATGCAGGAAGACGCCTACGGCATCCCCAAACCCAAAGACACCGAAATCATCGTGCCTACCTTGCTGTTTGTGCCCTGCGTGGGTTATGGCATTGGCGGGTATCGCCTGGGTTATGGCGGTGGTTTTTATGACCGCACCCTGGCCCAGTTGCAACCCAAGCCCTTCACCGTGGGGCTGGGTTACACCGGCGGCTACCTGGACGAGTTCGAACCCGAGCCGCACGACGAGCCGCTGGACGCGATTTTGAATGACAACAGGGTGGTTTGGCCGGTTTAAAAAATAGTTATTTATTTTTGTTTTTTAAAAATTATATAATATTTTTTAATAAAAATTACTATAACATAAATAGCTTATAGTGCAATTGATACGAGAACAATTGACTTATTTTATTTTTTTAAAAAATGTAAATTGAATAAATTAGACGATTTGTTCGATCCGGTGCTGGATGCCAGCAGCAAAGCGTATCCCCACGCCAGCCCGCCGCTGCGCCGCTCTCAGGTCGGGCAACAAGGCTGGAACGTGTTGCGGGGAGATCTGCCTTTTCCGGTGGCGGTGGTGCGGCAAGCCCGGTTGGCCCACAACCTGCAATGGATGCAGCAGTTCACCCAAAGCCGGGGCCTGTATTTGGCCCCGCACGGTAAAACCACCTTGTCACCGCAACTGTTTCAGCGGCAGTTGCAGGCTGGTGCCTGGGGCATGACGGTGGCCACCGTCACCCAATTGCAGGTGGCGCTGGCGGGCGGTGCACGTACCTGCATCATCGCCAACCAGGTGTTTTGCGGGCCCGATTTGGCGCAAATCGCCCGTTTGCAGCGCCAACATGCAGACCTGCGGGTGCTGTTTTTGCTCGATTCGCCTGCCCAACTGGCGCAAATTGAACAATGGCACGGCGCATCTGCGGAATCCTCTGGCGAGTCTTTGCCGCCAAGTTTGCCGCATGCTTCGCATCAAGGTTCACGCAAGGTGTTCGAGGTGCTGCTTGAAATCGGCATTCAGGGTGGGCGCACCGGTTGCCGCTCAGTTGCCCAGGCGCTGGCACTTGCGCGCCTCGCGCGGGTTAGCCCTGCGGTACGTTTGTGCGGCGTGGAATGTTTTGAAGGTGTGGGCAGCCACGCCGATGGCGAATCACACGAAGCCTACACAGAGGCCTGGATGCAGCGCGTGGTGCAAGCGGCCCAAGCTTGCGATGCCGAGAGCCTTTTTGAGGCCGATCCCATCATCGTCAGCGCAGGCGGCTCGGCCATTTTTGACGTGGTGGCCCGCCAACTGAAACCCACGTTGTCCAAACCTGTGCAAGGTGTACTGCGCTCCGGCTGTTACCTCACCCATGATCAAGGTGGTTACCAGCGTTACGCCTTGGCCATGCACCAGCGGCAAGATTGCGGTTCGGGCTTGCAAGCAGCGCTGGAGGTGTGGGCGCAAGTGCAATCCACCCCCGAGCCAGGGCTGGCTATTTTGACGGCCGGCAAGCGCGATATTTCGTATGACCAGGAGATGCCTTCTGCTTTGCGGTATTGCCGCCGGGGCAGCATGAGCCCGCAAGCAGCACCGCCTGACTGGCAAGTGACGTCGCTGAATGATCAACACGGTTACCTTCGCCTGGGTGCGAAACCCCTGCAAGACGGGCCTTTGGCAGTGGGCGACCTGGTTTGCCTGGGGCTGTCGCACCCCTGCACCACCTTTGACAAATGGCGCTGGATGCCGCTTGTGGATGAAGCGTACAACGTGGTGGATGCGCTGACCACTTGTTTTTGAAGGAACGTCATGGCCATTCAAATCTTCCCCGTGATGGACCGGTTCGCCGCCGAGGTGGGCGATATTGACCTCACCCAGCCGCTCTCGCCCCAAGACCTGGCCGATGTGAAATCGGCCTTTGCTACTTACGGCGTGCTGGTGTTCCCGGCGCAACA
Source organism: Rhodoferax sp. (assembly GCA_031417575.1). Taxonomy (GTDB): domain Bacteria; phylum Pseudomonadota; class Gammaproteobacteria; order Burkholderiales; family Burkholderiaceae_C; genus JANYCG01. The sequence continues at coordinate 1,974 of JANOVW010000335.1, forward strand.
GATCACCCAAGCCGATCACCTGCGTTTTGCGGCGCATTTTGGCCCGCTGGAGACCTCTTTGCAGGGCACCTTGCACGGCCAAAAGCCGCGCATCCCCGAGCAGTTTGCCGACATTGCCAACATCAACGCCGAGGGCAAAGTATGGGCTGCCGACAACCGCTTGCGCCTGTTCCAGATGGGCAACCGCCTGTGGCACACCGACAGCTCGTTCAAACCCATCCCGGGGCGCGCTTCGCTGTTGTATTCACGCTCCATTCCACCCGTTGGCGGGCACACCGAGTTTGCCGATTTGCGGGCCGCCTATGAGGCGTTGCCCCACAGCATGAAAGACCGCCTGCACGGCCTGGTGGCCGAACATTCCCTGATTTATTCACGTGGCAAATTGGGCTTTACCCAGTTCACCGAATCCGAGCGGACCGCCTTCGCCCCGGTGCGCCGCCCGCTGGTGCGCTTGCACGCCGACTCAGGCCGCACGACGTTGTACATGGCTTCTCATGTGGGCAAGATCGACGGCATGGCCGACGCCGAAGCCGCCCGCTTCCTGCAAGATCTAATGGCTCACGCCACCCAGCGGCAGTTTGTCTATACCCATCGGTGGCGTGTGGCAGACCTGGTGATGTGGGACAACCGCTGCACCATGCACCGCGGCACCGAGTTCGAAGACACCCGCTGGCCGCGCGACATGCAGCGCGTGACCACCTCGGACGATGCCAATGTGTTCGCGGCGTTTGCCGGGGGCATTGCATTGCCGTCGGAGGTGGGTGTGGACCTTCAGCATTGAATTTCAAATTGAAGTTCACGGCATTTTTTTGAATTCGGAAAAATGCCATGACAATTTGGAAAAAGCGCTGGAAAACGCTGGTATAGAAACTCCAATTTATGTACAATTTGAATCTATAAAATTCATTTTGTACAAATGTTAGCAAGGCAAGCCTTACCTGTTCTGAAAGAAATGGCTGCTGGTTTTCCGGTCTTGGCCCTCACTGGGCCACGCCAATCCGGCAAGACCACTCTGGCGCGGCAGTGCTTTCCTGAAAAACCCTATTTTTCGTTTGAAGACATCGAAGTTCGCCAGCGCTTCACGGCTGACCCGCGGCAGTTCTTTGCGCTGCTGCCGCAGGGTGCGGTGCTGGACGAGGTGCAAAATTCGCCAGAGCTTTTTTCTTACCTGCAAGGCGTGGTGGACGAGCGCGCCAGCATGGGAGATTTCATCCTCACAGGTTCACAGCAGTTTGGCCTGCTGGGAAACATCACCCAATCTCTGGCGGGCAGGGTGGGCCTGGTGCAGTTGCTGCCCCTCTCGGCTGCCGAATTGCGCCACGCGGGTTTGTTGGCCAAAGACATGCCAGGCGCAGTTTGGGCAGGCGCGTACCCAGCCTTGTTTGACCGCCAGCGCCGCTTGGCTAACCCGCTGCAATGGCTGGGTGCTTACATCAACACCTACATTGAGCGCGATGTGCGCCAGGTGTTGGGTGTCGTCAATTTGTCGCTTTTTAGGCGCTTTGTATTGATGTGTGCGGCGCGTTGCGGGCAGTTGCTCAATCTGTCGGCTTTGGCGGCAGATTGCGGCATCAGCCACACCACCGCCAAAAGCTGGATGACGGTGCTGGAGGCCAGTTATGTGGTTCATTTGCTGCAACCGTTTCACCACAACTTCGGCAAGCGGCTGGTCAAAATGCCCAAGTTGTATTTTCTGGATACCGGCTTGTTGTGCCATCTCTTGCGGATCGACAACCCTACGGTACTGGCTACGCACGCTTTGCGCGGTGCTATTTTTGAATCCTGGGTGGTTTCAGAAACCCTCAAACACCGCTGGAACCAGGGTCTGCCAGCCGACATCTATTTTTGGCGCGACAACCATGGCACTGAGGTGGATATGGTTTTTGAACACGCGGGCCGCTTGCACGCGGTGGAGATCAAGTCGGGTTCGACTTTTGTACCTGAATGGATCGATGGCTTGCGCCTGTGGCGCAAATACGCGGGCGAGCTGGCGGCCAGTCCAGTCATCGCCTACGCCGGCAAAGACAGTTTTTCTGTGCAAGGTATCAACGTGATGGCGTGGAACCAGTTAGGCTGAACCGAGGGCGCCAGCACAGGCAAAACTGTTTTTCAGTTGTTGTGGTCGGCTTTATGGGACATGTGCCTATTGGCGGGTTGCGGGTTGGCAGCTATATTGCACGACGACAAAAATGTCGTTCCCACAACCGTTCCCATAAACCTAGAAGGAGACCCGCGTGAACCCAATTCCTTTCCGACTGGCCAAGTTGGCCTTGGCAGCTACTGCCGCTGCGCTGCTGGCTGCATGCGCTACCGGGCCCGCCAGTGGGCCGGTCACAGCGCCCGCCACAGCGCCCGCCGCCGCTGCGCCACCTGCGTGGCAACAGGGCCGTTCAGCCGCCATGGCCAACTCGACTTTGGCACCCTTGGCGGGCAAGCTCACGGCCACCGCGCCGGCTGACAT
>JANOVW010000336.1:0-1835 GCA_031417575.1 Rhodoferax sp.
GCCCGGTAAAGCGTTTCACGCAGGGCGCTGCTTTTGGCAAACTGCATGACGGGCAAATAGCAGGGCATTTTCAGGGCCTACACCACCCGCGCTTCCGATCAAGCCCCGGCGGATGGTGCCAAGTTTGACAACACGGCGCTCATCAACGAGATCTTGGCCTTGCGCCAAGAAGAAGCCCGGTTGTTGGGTTTTCAGAATTTTGGCGAGGTATCGCTGGTGCCCAAAATGGCCAAGTCACCGAACCAGGTTTTGGCCTTTTTGCGTGATTTAGCGGCCAAAGCCCGCCCGTACGCCAAGCAAGATGTCGCAGATCTGCGTGAATTTGCTGCGCAACACCTCCAGTTACCCGACCCGCAGGCTTGGGATATGGCCTACGTGGGCGAAAAACTCAAGGAGGCGCGCTACGCATTCAGCGAACAAGAGGTCAAGCAGTACTTCACCGCACCCAAAGTGTTATCGGGCCTGTTCAAAATTGTCGAAACATTGTTTGAAGTGGCGATCCACCGCGACACAGCCCCCGTTTGGCATCCGGAAGTCGAGTTTTACCGCATCGAACGCACCCAAAAAGGGGCCGATGGAAGCTTGCAAACCCGGCTCATTGGCCAGTTTTATCTGGATCCATCGGCCCGCAAAGGCAAACGCGGTGGCGCCTGGATGGACGACGTACGAACCCGGTGGCTGCGTCCCGACAATGGCCAGTTGCAAACACCCGTTGCACATTTGGTATGCAATTTTGCGCAAGGCAATGTGGTGGATGGCGTCCAGAAACCGGCGCTGCTCACCCATGACGACGTGACCACCCTGTTCCATGAATTTGGCCACGGCTTGCACCATTTGTTGACCCAAGTGAACGAAAAAGATGTTTCGGGCATCAGCGGTGTGGAATGGGATGCGGTAGAACTGCCCAGCCAGTTTATGGAAAACTTTTGCTGGGAATGGGACGTGATCCGCCACATGAGCGCCCATATCGACACCGGCGAGGCGTTGCCCAGGGCGTTGTTTGACAAGATGCTGGCGGCCAAAAACTTCCAAAGCGGGTTGCAAACTTTGCGCCAGGTCGAGTTCTCACTGTTCGACATGTTGTTGCACACCAGCCACAAACCGGGCGACAACGTGATGGGGCAGCTCGAAGCCGTTCGGGGCGAAGTGTCGGTACTCAAACCACCCGCCTGGAGCCGCACACCGCATACCTTCAGTCACATTTTTTCGGGTGGCTACGCGGCCGGCTATTACAGCTACAAATGGGCCGAGGTGCTCAGTGCCGATGCCTATGCCGCATTTGAGGAAACAACAGGTAACGACGGCTTGCCAAAGCTTGAAACTGGTAGAAAATACAGACAAGCCATTCTGGAAGCTGGCGGAAGCCGGCCTGCCATGGAGTCGTTCACGGCGTTTCGCGGTCGCGAACCCACCTTGGACGCACTCTTGCGGCAACAGGGAATGGCAACCCCGGAGGTATCCAGCCATGCACATTGACCTGATTCAACGCAAACTGTCCCAGCCCACGCAATCCCGTTCCAAGGCCTTCGCGTCAGCGCCCACGTCAGTTGGGAAAGGACCATCACGCCAGCGAACGAGGCGGGCATTTGCCGTGGGCCTGTGCGCCCTGGCTGTGCTGGCCTTTGCCCAACCAGCCAGCGCGCAAACCGTGTTCCGTATCGTTGGCCCCGATGGGCGCGTCGCCTTTTCAGACAAACCACCCGTCAGCGCTGAGCAAAACGTGACAGCGACCGGGCGCGGTGGCCGACCCGTTGAAGTGGTCAATACCAGCCTGCCATTTGAGCTGCGCCAAGTAACGACCCGCTACCCCGTTACCTTGTATTCATCCGCCGGTT
>JANOVW010000337.1:0-4085 GCA_031417575.1 Rhodoferax sp.
GCCGTATCAAGGGCTGCGCCTTGGCGGTCTGACCAAAAATACTGATCGTTCATGTAATCGCGCAACCAGGCGCGTTGGTCGTTCACGGCACAGGAAGCTGCTGCCGCCGGGTACGGGCTGGAGAGCGCGGGCTGTTGCGTACCCGCGCTGCCCGAGCCACCACCACCGCCACCACATCCGGAGAACCACGCCATGGTTATGGCCATTCCCATTGACGGCAATAACCTCGCCATCCGTGCGACAGCCCGCGTGATCATTCAGGCCACCTTGCTTGCCGCCGCAGAAACCAGCCCAATGGGCGGCGGGCGGCGCACGCCAAACAAAATGCCAAACGTCACCAGCGCAAGCCCCAGCCACAAATTCATCGTGAGGGGTTCACCCAAAAAGTAAACCGCGCCCAGCGCGGATGAGCCCGGCACAACAGCGGTAAACATGGTGGAGCGCACCGGCCCGAAGTACTGAATCATTTTGGTGAAGGTGATGCCTGAAATAACCACCGAACCAACCCCCTGGAACAGCATCTGAAAAAGAATATCGCCCACGGGTGCCGTCATGAATTTGCTGGGCACCAGATGCGCTGAGATCAGCACGCCATACACGGGGACAAATGTCATGGCGGCAAACACGGTGATGGCAATCGTGGCGCGCACAGCGTCCAGCGAAAATTTTCGGGCCAGCACGGTGTAGGTCGACCAGCCGAAGGCAGCCACCATAAAAAACACATCACCTTTCCAGACCTCGCCACCTTCAAATGCCTTGAGCAGGCTGCTTCCGCCCACCACCAAATCGCCCCCGACGATCAACAGCAGGCTGATGATGCGGTTTCGCGTCAAGTGTTCACGCAGAACGATCACCGCCAAAAGTGATGTCCACAATGGCAGGCTTCCTGGCATCAAAACAGACGCATGGGCCGCAGGCGCATAAACAAACCCCGAATAGGCCAACATGCCATACAGCACGCCACCAAACAGGCCAATCAGCGCCGTGATCTGCAACGACAGCGGTGAAAACCCGAACATCGACGACACCTGTGCGTTGCCCAGGCGCCTGTCCCGCCGGACTAGCCACCAACCCCAAGGCACCAAAACCAGCCCGGCGCCAATGATGCGCGCCAGAACGATGTCCAGCGGCAACATCGTCGCGCCTCGCGCAGGGTCTGTCGTGGCCCTGGCAATGACGATGAAAAAAGTCCAGATGAAAATCGTAATGAGAGCTGCCGAAATGCCAACTGCCCGGGGTGACAGGTTTTTGAAGAAACGCATACGGGCATTATCAACCGCCTGTTTTTGCAGCGCTTTGGCGGGGTTGCAGGGGGGGTTGTAGACTCAACGGCCATGTATTGCGCCCATCGACGAGTCACTTCCACCCTGCCCAGGCTGCACCTGATGCCAAGCATTCGTCTTTGGCTGCGTTGTATGGCCGTGGCGCTGGCCGCCAGTTTGACCTTGGTGGCCGCTGCACAAACGCTGCCTGCCGAAGTAGAGGCTGCATTGCTACGGGCAGGCATTGCAAAGGAAGCGGTGGCGATTCAAGTGGTTGAAGCGCAGGGGCGCAACACCCCTCGCCTGAGCTACCGCGCCCATGTGCCGGTGAACCCCGCCTCGGTGATGAAACTGGTGACCACCTATGCAGCGCTGGATCTGCTGGGCCCCGCCTTTGCCTGGACAACACCCGTCTATTTGGAAGGGGCGGTTCGAAGTGGTGTACTGCATGGCAACCTTGTCATCAAGGGCCAGGGTGACCCCAAACTGGTATCGGAACGCTTGTGGCTCTTGTTGCGCCGGGTACAGGGATTGGGCATCAAAACCATCACGGGCGACATCGTGCTGGATCGCAGCGCCTTCGAAACCCTGGAAGCCGACCCCGCACTATTTGACGGCGAGCCTTTGCGCCCCTACAACGCAGCGCCCGATGCACTGCTGCTGAACTTCAAGGCGCTGGTGATGACCTTTGTGCCCGATCGAAACAACAACGTGGCGCAGCTCCAGGTCGAGCCGCCGTTGGCGGGCGTACTGGTGCCCGCGCAAGTGGCATTGGGCAGCGGGCCGTGCAACGATTACCGGGGCAGCCTGAAGGCTGATTTTTCTGATCCGACGCAAATCCGCTTCAGTGGCAGCTACCCGGCCAGTTGCGGCGAGCGGGTGTGGCCGGTTGCCTATGCGGATCCCAAAACCTTTGCCGCGCGGGCAATTGAAGGTATGTGGCGGGAGATGGGTGGCAAATTGCTGGGTGCGGTGCGCGATGGAAGGCTTGAATCAGCCGCCACCAAGCCCGCGTTTGAAGTCACATCACCAGCATTGGCGGAAATCATCCGCGATATCAACAAATACAGCAACAACGTTATGGCCCAGCAGCTGTTTTTGACACTCGGACTGTTTGGCAAGTCTGGCGTTCAGGCAACTGGCAGCGCATCCAGCCCAGGCGCAGCGGGCACGCTTGCTGCTTCGCGCGAAACCGTGCAACGTTGGTGGCGCGCGCAAATCGGCGACAACGACATGCCGGTTCTGGACAACGGCTCTGGCCTGTCGCGAACCGAGCGCGTAACGGCCCAGGGGCTGACGCGCATGCTTCAGGTGGCGTATGCCTCGCCGCTGATGCCCGAGCTGATGTCTTCCCTGCCGATCACGGGCATGGACGGCACCTTGCGCAACAGCCGCAGCAAGGCGCGCGGCACGGCCCACCTGAAAACCGGTACCCTGCGCGATGTCGCGGCCATTGCCGGTTACGTGCTGGCGCAAAATGGCCGCCGCTATGCTGTGGTGATGATCATCAATCAGCCTGGCGCAGCAGCGGCCCGACCGGCCATGGATGCGCTGATCGATTGGGTGGCTGCCGAGAAGTAGCGCCCGGCTGTTGCCCATCAACCTTTTCCCGCTTTCTTTCTGCCTGCTTTATCGAAACCACTGGAGAACCCATGACACACTCTTTTTCTGGCCGCTTGTTGGTAGCGGCAGCCTTGTCACTTTTAACGTTGTTGGCAAGTGCCCAAACCTGGCCCAGCAAGCCCGTGCGCATCGTGCTGCAGTTTCCGCCGGGTGGCTCGACGGATGCCGTGGCCCGCATCCTGGCGCAGTCGATGTCGGTGTCGTTGGGGCAGCCAGTGATTGTGGACAACAAACCGGGCGCTGACGGTGCCATCGCCGGTGAATTTGTGGCAAGGGCAGAGCCCGACGGGCACACCTTTTTTCTGGCCACCAACACGCCCATGATGCAGGTGCCACTGCTGAAGAAAAATCCGCCGTATGACCCGGTGAAGAGTTTTACGCCGGTCACGTTGGTGGGGCGTTACGTGTATGTGCTGGTTACCCACCCCAGCGTACCCGCCAAAGACGCGCAAGAATTGATGGCCTATGCCCGCAATAACCCCAACAAGCTGGCTTACGGCAGTTACAGCGGCGTTACCAACCTGATGCACGTCCAGCTGAATTCCGTCAAAGCCGAAATGACCCTCGTACCCTACAAGGGCGAAGCGCCTGCCATCACCGATATTCTGGGCAACCATGCCCAACTCACCTTTGCCACGCCCGCCAGTACCTTACAGCACGTCAAAGAAGGCAAGCTGCGGGCACTGGCGGTGTTGTTGCCTACACGTTCCGCCCAGTTTCCGGGTGTGCCGACCGGCGCCGAAGCCGGTTTGCCGCCACTGAAAGCCGGAACCTGGGCTGCCTTGTTCGGGCCCGCCAAGTTGCCACCAGAAATCGCCCAACGCATGAACCGCGAAATCAACATCGCCATGCAGAAGCCGGACGTTCGGGAGCGCATCGCGGCTTTGGGCTTTGACTTGGCGGGTTCAAGCACCGACGAGATGGCCGCCTTTGTCCAAGAGCAACTCGTGGCATGGGCCAAAGCCTTCAAGGATGCAGGAATGAACGCCGAGTAATGTCAAGCGGGCGATTCGCAGTGCCCTTGTCAGGTTGCCGATGCCCGCTGCAAACGATCCCGCACACCATCCCATTCGGGTGTTTCGGGCAAGGTTTCAATCCAGATCAGTTTCACACCCGTTGCATCAAATTCGCGCAAAACAGCGAACAGCTGGTGAGCTGCAGCACCTGCATCATCCGGCATGCGACGACGCAAAATGGTAC
>JANOVW010000338.1:0-2911 GCA_031417575.1 Rhodoferax sp.
ACTTTGCAGGGGCCGCACCAGGGCGCCCAGAAGTCGACTAAAACGGGACGTTGGCTGGAGGCTTCGATGACTTCGGCATCAAAGGTTTCGACGGTGACATTGATCATTTTGGAGGGTTCTGGTGTAAGGGAAAAATCGCGGGGCAGTCCACAAAAGGGTGGACTGGCTCGCTGTGTCGTCAACAACCTAAAATTGTAAGCATGAACAAAATTCAAATCGGCGTGAGTGTGGCAGTTCTTATGGGCTCCCGCTCAGACTGGGACACGATGCAGCATGCAGTGCAGATTCTCCAACACTTCGGCATTGCGCATGAGGCCAAGGTGGTGTCGGCCCACCGCATGCCCGACGACATGTTCGCTTATGCCGAAGAGGCCGTGGCGCGGGGCCTGAAAGCCATCATCGCCGGGGCGGGCGGCGCAGCGCACCTGCCTGGCATGCTGGCGGCCAAAACCACGGTGCCGGTGCTGGGCGTGCCAGTGGCCAGCAAGCACCTGCACGGCGTGGATTCGCTGCACAGCATTGTGCAAATGCCCAAGGGCGTGCCGGTTGCCACGTTTGCCATTGGTGACGCCGGTGCCGCCAACGCGGCGCTGTTTGCCGTGGCCATGTTGGCCACCACCGACCCGGCGCTTAAGGCCCTGCTGGATGCCTTTCGGGCCGAGCAAACCCAAATGGCCCGCAACATGACAGTGCCTCCCGCGTTGTGAAGGCCGCCAAAACAACAGCGCTTTTGCCGGGTGCGCCAGTGGGGGGCAAACCCATGACCCTGGGCGTCATGGGCGGTGGGCAATTGGGGCGCATGTTTGTCCATGCCGCGCAAGCCATGGGTTTTGAAACAGCGGTGCTGGACCCTGATGCCCAAAGCCCTGCCGGTCGCGTCAGCCACCACCACATTCACACCACCTACCTTGATGACGAAGGCCTGGCCGCATTGGCCGAATGCAGCCACGCCATCACCACAGAATTTGAAAACGTACCGGCCCGGGCTTTGCAAGCCCTGGCGTTGCAACGACCTGTTTCGCCGGGCGCAGATGCTGTCCGGATTGCCCAAGACCGGCGCGCCGAAAAGGCCCACTTTGACCGCTGTGGCGTGGTTTGTGCTCCTTATGCCGTGATCGAAACAGCCGCGCAGCTTCAGGCCGTTGACGCCGGGCTATTGCCCGGCATCTTGAAAACGGCCCGGATGGGTTATGACGGCAAAGGGCAGATCCGGGTTAAAACCAAAGCCCAGTTGATCAAGGCCTGGGCAGAAATGAAGCAGGTGCCCTGTGTCCTTGAAAAATTGCTGGCACTCGAGTTCGAATGCTCAGTGATCGTCGCCCGCGGGCGCAACGGCGATTGCGTCAACCTGCCGGTTCAGCGAAACACCCACCGCAACGGAATCTTGGCGGTCACCGAGGTTCATCGGTCAAATATGTCTGTTGTTCTCTCAGCAAAAGCAATACAAGCTTCTTTTTCAATAGCAAATGAGCTGAAGTATGTCGGCGTGTTGTGCGTCGAATTTTTTGTTGTAAAAGCCCCCGGTAGCGCCCGGCGTCAATTGGTGGTGAATGAAATCGCGCCACGCCCACACAACAGCGGCCACTACAGCATGAACGCTTGCGACGTCTCGCAGTTTGATCTGCAAGTGCTTTGTATGGCCGGTTTGCCGCTGGCGCAGCCCCGGCAGCACAGCCCGGCCATCATGTTGAACTTGCTGGGCGATCTATGGCCCAAGAACGGCAGCCCCCCTTGGGACAAAGTGATGGGCTTGCCCGGTACGCATTTGCATCTTTACGGCAAAGCCGAAGCCCGGCCGGGTCGCAAGATGGGGCATTTGAACATCACCGGGGCTAACTTGCGGCAAGTGCAAACCACGGCCCGGCATGCGGCCAAGTTGCTGGGTATGGCACCGTTGCTGGCATGGGCCTGAGCCCACTAGCCGGAGCGTTGGCATCCAGTGTCAGGTAAAACATTGTGATCATTGACGGCACCCGGCCCGATGCAATTGCCGCTGCTGCGAAGGCACTGCAAGCTGGTGAGCTGGTGGGCTTGCCCACCGAAACGGTGTATGGCTTGGGCGCGGATGCAGCCAACCCGCAGGCAGTTGCCAAAATATTTACGGCCAAGGGGCGGCCCAGTGACCACCCGCTGATCGTGCACGTCGCAGACGCTGCCGCAGTCAATCACTTTGCCACGAACATACCGGTCTTTGCCCAGCGCCTGATGGACTGTTTTTGGCCCGGGCCAGTAACGCTGATTCTGCCGCGCCTTGCTGGCATGGCCACTGCCGCTGCAGGCGGGCAAAACTCCATAGGCCTGCGGTGCCCTTCGCATCCTGTAGCGCACGCGCTGCTCAAGGCGCTGAGTCAATTGGAGAAGCCGGTCTGGGGTATCGCAGCGCCCAGCGCCAACCAGTTTGGCCGCGTGAGCCCGACCTCGGCATTGCATGTGGCGTCGGAATTGGGTTCCGAATTGCTGATTCTGGACGGCGGTGCTTGCGAGATTGGGATTGAATCCACCATCATCGATTGCACACGGGGCGCACCGGTTTTGTTGCGTCCTGGCAATTTGACGCGCGATGTGCTGAGCGCGGCCTGTGGCCAGACCGTCCTGCTCAAAGAAGAGTTTGCAGCGGGTGACGCGCAGGCGCCGAGGGCTTCGGGCACGCTGGAGTCGCATTACGCGCCAACCGCGCGGGTCCGGTTGATGAATGCCCAAGCACTACAAACTGCGCTGGACTTGGTGGGGGCTGACGTCGATGGAAAAAATGGCGGCAAGCCGGTTATCGCCACCTGGTCACGCGCTATTTTGAAGAGCCGCTCCAGTACCATTTTGCGTCGTCGCATGCCGGATGATGCAGGTGCTGCAGCTCACCAGCTGTTCGCTGTTTTGCGCGAATTTGATGCAACGGGTGTGAAACTGATCTGGA
>JANOVW010000339.1:0-19704 GCA_031417575.1 Rhodoferax sp.
TGCGGTGATCGTGCCCGGCCATGGCGCGGTGTCGCGCCAAAGTGTGCAAGACATGCAACTTACCCGCGATTATTTGGTCTACCTGCGCAAGGCCATGGGTGAAGCCGCCAAAAACCTGGAACCGTTCGAGGCGGCCTACGCGCAAGCCGATTGGGAACGTTTTGAGCAGGTTCCGATGTTCCGCTTTATCAACCGCATGAACGCCTACAACACCTATTTGCTGATGGAGCGCGAAAGTGATTGACCTGCAACGCCGACAGATCCTGACCAGGCCATGGGCGCTGGCGGTGGTGGCCGTTTGGGCCGCAGCCTTGGGTCTGCCGGGTCACGTAGCCGCACAGATTTCAGCGCCGGACACGGCCCGTGCCTCAGACCGACTGGCGCCCATGGTGTTGCCGGTTGCGGTGGCATTACAAACCGAGCTGGCCGCCGCCCTCAAAGCCGGTCAACCGCTGGTGCTGATGATCAGCCTGGACGGTTGCCCGTATTGCAAAATCGCCCGTGAAAACTACCTGGCACCCTTGGTGCGGGAACATGGTTTGCGCGTGGTGCAGATCAACATGCAGCACCGAGAAGCCGTGAAAGACCTGCAAGGCCGCGACACCACCCAAGCGCAATTGATTGCTGATCTCAAAGTGAGCGTAGCGCCCACCTTGCTCTTTTATGGCCGTGCTGGGCTCGAGGTGGCGCCCCGGCTAGAAGGCATGAGTTCACTCGATTTTTACGGCGCATACCTGGAGCAGAGGGTACAAACCGCGAGGCAGGCGGTTAAAAATTGATACCTGTGTCCCGATTTTCAGGGCTTGATATAGGCGTATTTTTCGCGGCTTTGCAACTGGCCAATGCGCACCACGCCGGAGGGCGTAAAAGCTGCATCCAGGCTGAATTGCTCTTTCTTCAAATCACGGTTTTTGAGCGTGATTTCGCAAACTTCAAACGTCACACCCCGGGCCTTTAATGCGCTGACCAGGGCACCGTAATCGATATTCGGGTTCTTCGGGTCTTTGGCACCTTCAAACAAAAAATCCACACCCTGGGCATGGGTGACCACGCTGATTTTGGTGTCTGGCGCGACATCCAGGTGGTTGCGGATGTTGCGCAGCCCCTTGGTAGCCTGGGTCGCCGCATCGTCAATGTGGTAAACCACTTTGTCTTGCGCGAGGCCTGCCGCGCTGGCGACTGTGAGAACCAAAGCTGCAAAGAAACGCAGCGGGGAAAACGGTGTGAGGAAACGGTGTGTGGGCATAGTCGGTTCTCGGGTTAGGTCAGGTTGAAAATGTCTAAATATTATAGAATAATAAATGAATAAGTGTAATTAAAGTGCAAATTATATTCTATATTGCTATTAAAAAAATATCTATTTGTGCAATTGCTTTGGAAACAATATGCCATTTTTTAAAAATATTCTTATAGAAAAATATAATTTAACTAGCGCATGGCGCGATGCCGTGGGGCCCGCAGGAATAGCCTTCGGGTTTGGGCGCGGACCCTGGTCTTTCTTCACAGGGTTTTGTCTGGCGGTTGGTCGATTTCAAACGTGAGCCCGGCGCGCGCGTGCAAGCGGCGCACCAGCGTCAGCCCCATGGCGGCACCGGGTGTCCAAACACCGCCGGGGGTTTGGGCCCGGTTGGCGTCGGCCAGGGTGCGGGCGGTGTGGAAGCCATCGCGATGAGGGCGGTCGACATCCCGTGCCAGGCACAGCGCGGCTTCGGTGATGAGTTTGCAGGTGGAGCCATAACCAGGGTCGCGGTCGCCCTTTACACGGGCTTGCAGGTTTTGGCCACTGGCCGTTTCGCCGCTGAAGACCACCTCATAACGCCCGGTTTCACGCTGGCGCTGGTTGGGGCCCTGGCCGGGTTGTGGTACCGCAAACCGGCGGATCAGCGCCCGGCTGGGGCCAAACCCGAGCAACGCGTTTTGGATGCGGGTGGTGCGCGCCAGGGCGCGGGCCAGTTTGGCACCCACCAGGCCGTCGCGCGTCAGCATACGTTCGTCGTACAAAAAATCCGTGCCCCAGGGGTGGCCGCGCAGAGCATTGGTGCGGTGCACGTTTTTGGTGTTGATGGCGGCCATGACGAACGGGCCGCTCCAGCTTTTGGCATGGTCGTCGTATTGGGCCGATTCGCCTTCTGGCTGCGCCGGCCCGGTGAAGCCTGGCGTCAGGGCAAACGGATCGGCAAAGGTTTTGGCCAGCGCCCGGTTACCGCTGATTTGATCGAGTTGCCCCATCAAACTGGCCACCGTACCGCCAGAAACACCGCCTTTCATCACCTTCACCCGGCCCCGCACCCGCTGCAACGGGGCCCCAAAGCGCTGTTTGGCTTCGGCTTGCAAAAACGTCACGCCCAAATCGAACGGAATGGAATCAAAGCCGCATGAAAAAACGATGCGTGCGCCGCTCGCCAGGGCCAGGGGCTGAAGCTGCGGAATCATCTGCGCCATCCACAGGGGCTCGCCGCACAGATCGACGTAATCGGTGCCGGCCGCGGCGCAGGCCCGCGCGAGCGATTCGCCATGTTGCTGGTAGGGCCCCACGGTGGTGATGACGACGCGGGTTTGCACCACCAGCGACATCAACGCGTCGCGCGATGTGGCGTCGGCCACGATCAGCGGCACCTCGTCGCCTGCGCCGATTTCGGCACGCACCGCCTTGAGTTTCTCCAGGCTGCGCCCGGCCAACGCCCAGCGCACCGGCGGCTGGTCGGAGTACGCCGGTGTGGCGCCGTAATGGGTGTGCAGGTATTGGGCCACCAACTTGCCGGTAAAACCGGTGGCGCCAAAGACGATCAGGTCATAGGTTTTGGATGTCATGGCCCATGTTCTCACATCGAGCCTTCATATTGCAGCCTTATTGTTATTCGGGTAGCCTTGGCTCTATGACCGCCTTTTCCATCAGGGTTCCGTTTTTCCTGACCGTCGCATTGGCGGCGACGCTTTGTTCGACCCGCGCTCATGCGCAGGGCCCGGTCGAATTCAAAGATGCCGACCTGACGCTGGGCGCGCAATTGATCGCGCAGCACAAATGCGAGGCCTGTCATATCGGCAAAGTGGGTGGGAACGGCAGCGCCATTTACCGACCCAAAGGGCGCATCAACACCGCCGGGTTCTTGCGGGGTATGGTTGAGCAATGCAATACCGAGCTGAACTTGACGCTGTTTCCCGATGAAGTCACCTCGATTGCGGCCGTGCTGAGCCGCGATCATTACAAATTCAAGTAGGGTCATTGCAACCACCAGCGGGCGGTGTTTTATAGGGAAATCCCCATGGCGTCGCGTTGAAAAAGTAATTATATTAGTACATTTGAATATATAGATATGGCAATACATAAAGGCCCAACCCGTTTAATGCTGGCTTTGTAAGTCACGCAAGACTCGGAAATAAGGCCCAGATTGGTACCCGTCTCCCAATGAACTTTATGAGGCATCCGTGACACCCCAGCCTTTATCTTCCGGACGAATCCGCAAGGCGCCGGAGAACTTTTTAAACCTGGCCGCGCTACGAACCGCTGGGTCGGCCAGCCCAGGCGGGCGGCGGGACTTTATGCGCCAGGCGTTTGCTGCGGCTGCTGTTTGCGCTGCAACGGGGACCAGCGGTTCTGCGCTGGCGCAAAGCAGCGTTGGCGTACCGGTTGATGGTGACGAAAACATCCTGAATCTGCCCGAACACAGCAAAGGCCTGGGCCAAAGTGTGGTGACCGATGGGTATGGCAAGCCCTCGAAATTTGAAACCAACGTGCAGCGCCGGCAAAGCCCGGGGCTGACGCAATCGACCCAATCGTCGGTGTCCTTCGCACCCTTGCAGTCCTTGTTTGGCATCGTCACGCCATCGGGCTTGCATTTTGAGCGGCATCATCAGGGCTGGTGGGACGTAGACCCCTCCAAACACCGGTTGATGTTGAATGGCTCAGAGCCCGGCATGCTCAAGCGCGACATGGTGTTCACGCTCGATGAGTTGATGCGCCTGCCCTCCGTGTCGCGTTTTCATTTCATCGAATGTGGTGCCAACACCGGCATGGAATGGGGCAATGTGGCGGTACCCACGGCCCAGTATTCCCACGGCATGTTGTCGTGTAGCGAGTTCACCGGGGTGCCGCTGCTCACCCTGCTGCAAATGGTCGGTGCCGATCTGAAAAAAGGCCGGTTCGTCTTGGCGGAAGGGGCCGATGGCTCCTCGATGACCCGCACCATTCCCATGAGCCAGATTTTGAGCGGTGAGGTGTTTGTAGCCTACGGCCAAAACGGTGAAATGTTGCGCCCCGAAAATGGCTACCCCTTGCGCCTGGTGGTGCCGGGTGTTCAAGGCGTGAGTTGGGTGAAATACCTGCGCCGCATCGAACTGGGCGACAAACCGTATGGGACCAAAGACGAAGCCATTCATTACATGGATTTGATGCCCGATGGGCAACACCGGCAGTACACCAGCATTCAGGAATGCAAAAGTGTGGTCACCACGCCATCTGGCGGGCAATTGCTGCTCGACAAGGGTTTTTACAACATCACGGGACTGGCCTGGTCGGGCCGCGGATCAATCAAGAAGGTTGATGTGTCAACCGATGGTGGTCGCAACTGGCGCACGGCCCGCCTTGAGTCACCGGTCCTGTCCAAATGCCTGACCCGTTTCAACCTGGATTGGGTGTGGGATGGTGGTCCGGCCATCATCCAGAGCCGGGCCGTTGACAGCACAGGTTATGTGCAACCGACCTACCGGCAAACTCGTGCGGTGCGGGGTTCACGTTCCATTTATCACAACAACTCCATTCAATCGTGGATGGTTCAGGACAATGGAGAGGTGAAAAATGTTCAACTCTCCTGAGCACTTGGGTTGTGGACGCCGCTTGGGCTTGACCGCCGCCACCCGGATCGCCGGGCTGACGCTTGCATTGTTAATCGCAGGCGGCGACTGGGCGCAGGCGGCGGACAAGTTTGCAGGCATCGGGCGTACGGCCACCCCCAAAGAACTGGCTGCGTGGGACATTGACGTTCGCCCGGATTTCAAAGGCTTGCCCAAGGGTTCGGGCACGGTAGCCAAGGGGCAAGATGTGTGGGAGACCAAATGTGCTTCTTGCCACGGTGTTTTTGGTGAATCCAACGAGGTTTTCAGCCCGCTGGTGGGTGGCACCACGGCAGAGGACGTCAAGACCGGCAAAGTAGCCCGGCTCAAGGATGGTGCTTACCCGGGCCGAACCACCCTGATGAAGGTATCCACGGTTTCGACATTGTGGGATTACATCAACCGCGCGATGCCGTGGACGCAACCCAAATCATTGACAACCGACGAGGTTTACGCCGTAACAGCTTTCCTGCTGAACCTTGGCGGAATTGTGCCGGACGACTTCACACTCAGTGACCAAACCATCGCGCAGGTGCAGGCCCGCATGCCCAACCGCAATGGCATGGTCACGGCCCATGCACTTTGGCCAGGCACTGAGATGGGTGGTCTGAAAAAGCCCGATGTTCAGGCTGTTGGTTGCATGAAAAATTGTGCGGTTGAAGTCAAGGTGGCATCCTTGTTGCCAGCCCACGCGCGCAACGCGCATGGCAACCTGGCCGAACAAAACCGGGCTGTGGGTGCGCAACATGGCGCGGACACGACCAAGCCAGAGCCAGCCGTTGGGCAAACGGTGGCGCAGATTCCAACGCCAACGCTAACGCCAACGCCAACGGCCCCCAAAACCGAATCGGACAACAAATCGATGGAGGCCAAGGCAGTCATTGCCTTGCTTGGGAAATACAACTGCACCGCTTGCCACGGTATCAACCAGAAAATTGTGGGGCCCGGATTTTCGGATGTTGGAAAGAAACATGCCGGGCAGGTCAACTACCTGACAGAAAAAATCATCAAGGGTGGCTCAGGGGTCTGGGGCCCGATTCCCATGCCGGCACAGGCCATCAATTCGACTGATGCCAAAACGATTGCTGCGTGGCTCGCCGCCGGGGCGCCACGCCCGTGATGCAATTAAGGGAAAATACGTTTACTGTCCGGTTTCACTTCATTCACAATTTGTCGTTATTCAAAAAGGAGTCCCTCATGCAAACCCGTCGCAAGACCTTAACGCAGGGTGCCGTCGTCGCCACCCTGCTGGCCGGTACAGGCCTGTTTCCACAGCTGGCCCACGCCTTCAACGCACCAGCGTTTGAGGCCAAAAACATGGCCGAGGTGATGAAAGCCCTCGGTGCAGCCATGCCCCAGGCCAGCAAAGACGTCACGCTGACGGCACCCGATATTGCCGAAAACGGTGCGGTCGTGCCGATGGGTGTCGCGACCAGCTTGGCAGGCGTCAAAGCCCTGCTGCTGTTGGTGGAAAAAAATCCCAGCACGCTGGTGGCTTCGTTTGCCGTGACCGATGCGGTAGAAGCCAGCATGACGACCCGCGCCAAGATGGGGCAATCGTCCGACGTCTATGCCGTGGCAGTCATGAATGACGGCAAGGCGTTCTTCAGCAAAAAAGAAGTCAAGGTAACGCTCGGCGGCTGCGGCGGCTAAGCCAGTTCGGTTGTTTCAAATTCAGGAGTAAATCATGGCAGATCCGATGCGCATTCGCGCCCAAGCCCAAGGTGGCAACATCATCGTCCGTGTGCTGATGGCCCACGAAATGGAAACCGGTCAACGCAAGGATTCCGCTGGAAAGACAATCCCGGCCTGGCACATCAGTGACGTTACCGCTTCGCACAACGGCAAGCAGGTGCTCAGCGCCGAATGGGGCCCGGCTGTTGCCAAGAACCCGTTCTTGCAATTCACCATCAAGGGTGGCAAGGCTGGGGACAAAATTTCGGTGAACTGGAAAGACAACAAAGGCGACACCCGCACCGACGAAGCCACGGTTTCGTGAGGTGATGCGCCTGCGGGCTTTTCACAGCCTGGCCTCGGTCCGCCCGACGGCCTGGCCGACGGTTTCCAAATAACTACGAGGAGTCCTTCATGCTTTTTCGATTCAAGTTGGCCTTGGCCGTCGCCTTGGGCGCGGCAGGCACGGTGGCAGTGTTGCCTGCGCTTGCGCAAAAGTCAGCAGCAGACGGCATCGCGGAATACCGTGCTTTGCTGGCCGACGGCAACCCGTCCGAGCTGTTTGAGGCCAAGGGCGAGGCCTTGTGGAAACAAAAGCGAGGTCCCAAAAACGAATCACTTGAAAAGTGCGATTTGGGCAAAGGCCCTGGTGTTTTCAAAGGTGCGTTTGTTGAACTGCCACGGTATTTCGCGGACACCCAAAAAGTGCAAGACCTTGAATCCCGCCTCGTGTCTTGCATGGAGAGTTTGCAAGGCTTCAATGGCGCCGAGATCGCAAAAACGGCCTTTGGCCGCGGCGAGCAAAACAATGTGACGGCGTTGGCCACCTGGGTAGCCGGCGAATCGCGCGGCATGAAGTTCAACCTGCCGCAAGCGCATGTGGCTGAAAAGACCATGTACGAGGTTGGCAAGCGCCTGTTTTTTGCCCGTGGCGGCACACACGATTTTTCCTGTGCGTCTTGCCATGGCGAAGACGACAAACGCATTCGGCTGCAAGATCTGCCCAACTTGCAAAAAAACCCAGGTGCAGGTAACGGCTTTGGTGCCTGGCCGGCTTACCGGGTCTCCAATGGCCAAATGTGGGGCATGCAATTGCGCCTGAACGACTGCTACCGCCAACAGCGCTTTCCCTACCCCCTGTTTGGCAGTGAGGCGACGGTGGCACTGGGCGTCTATCTGGGTGTGAACGGTAAGGGCGGCGAAACCATCGCGCCAGCCATTAAACGTTGAGCGGAGTTTGAATAAATGAAAAAAAGCACTTTTGTTCTCACGTTAATAGCATCATCAGCTACTATTTTTATAGCTGGTTGCGCGTCAGTTCATGGCCCTGCAGAGCTGGATGCTTTGGCGGCCAAAATCGCCCTGGCGTCGTTCCGCGACGAGGGGCCGGTGAAGGTTGACCGACTCACACAAGATGCTGCCAACCGCGAATGCAGCGCAGCTGACGTGGCAGGCAAACCGATCGATGAAAAAATTGGCAAGGCCATTGAAGAGGCCAACCTCAAAACGATCAAATGGCCCTCAGATGGCAAATTTATCGGTGACTGGCGGCAAGGCGAAACCATCGCCCAAAGTGGCCGCGGTTTGACCTGGAGCGATGCCGCGGGCCAGGCCAATGGTGGCAACTGCTACAACTGCCATCAAATCGACAAGAAAGAAATTTCCTTTGGAACCATTGGCCCCAGTCTGTACAACTACGGCAAGATTCGTGGCGTGGTTGACCCAGCCAGCCCGGACAGCAAAGCCATCGTGGAATACACGTGGGGCAAGATCTGGAATTCCAAGGCCTACAACGCCTGCTCCAACATGCCCCGGGCCGGGCATGCGGGCATCTTGAACGAAGCTCAGGTGCGCCATGTGGTGGGCTTGCTGCTGGATCCGAAATCGCCAGTCAATCAATAAAACGGGGTTGGCTATTCAAACCCGGCTTGTCCGGGTTTTTTAATCTTCCATATATCAGTCATTGCTTAAGAAATTGCCTGCCATGAACCTCACCACACGCGAATTTATGCAAGTTTTGGGCGCGGGCACCATGGCCGGCTTGGGCATGGGCACCTACGCGGATGCCGATGCGGCCACCGCGTCCAACGGCCTGTATGACATCCCCAAGTTTGGCAATGTGCATTTTTTGCATATGACTGATTGCCACGCGCAGCTCAAACCGATTTATTTTCGGGAACCCAATGTCAACTTGGGGTTTGGCAGCATGAAAGACCAGTTACCTCATTTGGTAGGTGACTATTTGCTGAAAACCGCCAACGTGCGCCCCGGCACTGCACAGGCCCATGCCCTGACGTACCTGAATTTTGAAAAGGCCGCCCGACGTTATGGCAAGGTGGGCGGGTTTGCCCACATCGCAACCTTGGTCAAGCGCCTCAAAGCTGGCCGCAAAGGCGCCTTGTTGCTGGATGGCGGCGACACCTGGCAGGGCAGCGCGACCGCCTTGTGGACCCAAGGCCAAGACATGGTGGATGCCTGCAAACTGCTGGGCGTGGACCTGATGACGGGTCATTGGGAATTCACGCTGGGGCAAGACCGCGTGAAAGAAATCGTCGACAAAGACTTTGCTGGCAAGATTGAGTTCATTGCCCAGAACATCAAAACCAACGATTTTGGTGATCCGGTGTTCAAAGCCTATGTCATGCGTGAGATGAACGGCGTTGCGGTGGCCATTATTGGCCAGGCGTTTCCGTATACGCCCATTGCCAATCCGCGGTACCTGGTGAAAGACTGGGGCTTTGGCATCCAGGAAGAAACCATGCAAAAAACGGTGGATGAGGCGCGCGCCAAAGGAGCGCAGGTGGTTTTTGTGCTTTCCCACAACGGCATGGACGTCGATCTGAAAATGGCCAGTCGCGTCACGGGCATCGATGCCATCATGGGTGGCCATACCCACGACGGTATGCCGGTCGCCAGCATCATCTCCAACCCGGGCGGTAAAACCATCGTGACCAATTCGGGCTCAAACGGCAAGTTTCTGGGCGTGCTTGATCTGGATGTGCGGGCTGGCAAGGTGCAGGACTTCCGCTACAAATTGCTGCCGGTGTTCGCCAACATGCTGCCCGCCGACAAGGAAATGGATGCCCTTATCACCCGCGTGCGCGCGCCGTATGAAGCCAAACTGGCTGAAAAACTCGCGGTAAACGATGGTTTTTTGTACCGGCGCGGCAACTTCAGCGGTACCGGAGACCAGTTGCTGCTGGATGCGCTGATGGAAGTGCAAGGCGCAGACATCGCCTTCTCGCCCGGGTTCCGCTGGGGAACCACGCTGCTGCCTGGCCAAGCCATCACGCGGGAGTGGCTGATGGACATGACCGCCATCACCTACCCCTACACCACCTTGACTGAAATGACCGGGGAAACCATCAAGACCATTCTGGAAGATGTGGCCGACAACCTGTTCAACCCGGATCCTTATTACCAGCAAGGTGGCGACATGGTGCGCGTAGGCGGAATGGGTTACGCCTGCAACCCCACCAACAGCATGGGCCGGCGTATCGACAATATGGTCTTGAATGGCAAGCCCATCGAAGCGAACCGAAAATACAAGGTGGCGGGTTGGGCACCCGTGGCAGAAGAAGCCAAAAACGCGGGTGGCAAGCCGATTTGGGATGTGGTTGAGCCCTGGCTCAAGTCCAAAGGCAAAATTGGACCACGGAAACTGAACTTGCCGCAATTAACCCTTGCGGCGGGCAACCGGGGCATCGCTGATTGACATGGCCACAAGTTCGCATTGCCGCCCAAAAACCGGGATAATTTGATCTGACCACGGCGCGTGCTGTGGCTACCGGTCGAAATACGGAGGTCCGTCATGAGTAGTCAGCACAAACCAGGCGATAAAAAAGAACGTGGTGACAGCCACTTTGGCTATACCGTGCCCGGTGCGTTGTATGACCGGCATGGCCCGATCCCTGTGGCCGACGCGCTGGAAAAAGACACTGATTCGGCATGGGCGCTGTTCGAAGAGTCGGTGATGCGCCAGGACAACCCCGATTCCCAGTTGGAGCGCCCAGAGGTCAGTCCGGACGATGAAGGTACACCAGAAGACGAGCACGCCGATTTTGAACCCACACGGCAGGGCAACGCCGATTTTGCGCCCACCGATTTGGGCGGCGAGTTTTACGACAGCACCCGTGCGGCCCCGCTGAAGCCCTGATCGGATCGTGTACGAGGCAAGTTGACCGCCCTGCACTATCCTGCCGGGGGTGACAGTGCCTTGGCCTTGGGCGCTGTATACAGGTAGTTTCCCCACGTCTTTTTGGCCTTGTCTCGCCTATCATGGAAGCAAGAGGCCATGGTCGTGGCGATATTAAAACAGGAGAAACTCTATGATTGATCTGAAAATGAAAGTGACCTGGGTGGTCACTGCTTTGGTTTTGGCGGCCTGCGGCGGCGGTTCTGATCCTGTCCCGCCTGATCCTGCTGCACCGGTTGCCAGCAACAGCATCCAGGGCTTCGCGGCGACAGGTGCTGCCATCTCGGGCGGTGATGTGGTGGCCAAATGTTCGACGGGTTCGCCAATCACTGGCAAAACCGCGGCTGACGGCAGTTTCGAATTGAGCCTGGCGGGTGGCCAAACACCGCCTTGCCTGATCCAGGTCACCAAAGGTGCGGTGGTTTTGCACAGTTTCGCCGCAGCTGCCGGGCGCTTGAATGTGACGCCCGTTACCGATTTGATCGTGACCAAGTCGCTGGGCTCTGACGCCGGCGCAGCATTTGCAAGTTTTGATGCTGCCAAAGGCACAACGATCAAAAACGGTCTGGCCGCTGCCAAGACTTATGTGGCCGCACAAATGACAGCGTTGACCGGGGGCGCACAGTCTGGAGACCCGATGACCAGCACCTTTAAAGTGGGCGATGCCGACGACAAAGTTCTCGACAATCTGGCGGCGGCACTGGCCACAGCTGGCAAAAACCTGAACGATTTGCGTCAAGGCGTGGTGCTTGGCGGCTCTCTGGTTGCGAGCGTCGAGCGTGGCAACTTGATCGGCACGCCTTCAGTGTTGGCAACGGTCCCGACGGCTGCTTTTGATGGCGGACCCTTGGTCGGCCTGACTGGCGCAGCAAAGTGCAACGTCAAAGTAGTCAAATTGAACTACAAAACGATTGGTGTCACGGGCGAGCCAACCAATGCATCTGGCGTGATGTTGGTACCCACAGGCACACATGCACTGTGCACTGCTCCGGCCGGCCTGATCGCTTATGCAAAAGGTACCGACGTGCAAAAGCCCCGTACTTTGGCTAACCCGGCTGATCCGGAAACTGGTTTGTTGTCAGCTATGTACGCGGCGCAGGGTTATGTGGTGGTTGCCACTGACTACCTTGGTTTTGCAGATTCTGCTTACACTTACCATCCTTATTTGCACGCAGATTCCGAAGCCAGCTCAGTGATCGACTCGATTCGGGCGGCACGCAAGGCAGCTGTGCTGGCGGGTATTGCTGCACCGTTGTCTGGCAAAGTCATGCTGACCGGGTATTCCCAAGGTGGCCATTCCTCGATGGCGGCGCATCGCGCCATTGAACGAGACCACGCGGCCGAGATCAACGTGGTGGCGGGGGCTCATTTGGCCGGCCCGTACAACCTGTCGGGTTCCCTGCAGTTGACAGATGCCATTGCTGGTTACCAGTTTTTCGTGCCTTATCTCGTAACCGCGTGGCAAAAGGTTTACGGCACGCTGTACGCGAGTGTTGCAGATGTGTTCAAAGCCCCCTATTCAACAGGCATTGAATCACTGCTGCCAAATCCTACTTTGAACTACACCACCCTGATAGAGTCTGGAAAACTGCCCTATGGGCCCACGCCCAATCAGGCGCGCGATCAGTTATTTACCGCGGAGTACATTGCGCAAGGTCGACTGACAACCAGCCCACTTTTTGCTGCGGCTAAAAAGAACGATTTGTTGGGCTGGAGTCCAAAATCGCAATTGCTTTTGTGCGGTGGTTCAGGTGATCCAACGGTGCCGCCAGCTGTACACCAGGCGGTGATGTTTGCCGACTTTCAAAGTCGCGGTTTGACAAACGTTCGCACTGTGGATGTCGATGCCATGGTTCGTCAGTTTTATGGTGTTGCGGGCAACGCGCCGGGGCCAGATTCGCCCAGCTTTGCAAGCTACTATGGCAATTACCATGGCAGCTACGAGCCGCCGTTTTGCCATGCAAATGCCAAAGGCCTGTTTGACGTCGCTTCTGGATTGGTGTCGCCGTCTTAAGACATTATTTCAGTCGAAAATGGTCGGCTTATGGCCGACCATTTTTTTTGCCTCGCACATGCCCGGTAGTCTTGCTCCTTACGCCGCAGACCCGGCCCGTTCGCGGGGGAGGCGTTTTGGGGAACCCGAAGCACCGACACGCACGGCCTTCCAACGGGACCGTGACCGGGTCATCCATTCCACGGCGTTTCGGCGGCTGGTGTACAAAACCCAGGTCTTCCTGAACCACGAGGGTGACCTGTTTCGCACCCGGCTTACGCACTCCCTGGAAGTGGCTCAACTGGGGCGCTCCATCGCCCGCAGCTTGCGTTTGAACCAGGATTTGGTGGAAGCCATTTGCCTGGCGCACGACCTGGGTCACACGCCCTTTGGTCATGCCGGGCAGGATGCCCTGAACACCTGCATGAAACCTTACGGCGGGTTCGAACACAACCTGCAAAGTTTGCGTGTGGTAGACCAGTTGGAGCTGCGCTACCCACAGTTCGACGGCCTGAATTTGAGTTTTGAAACCCGCGAAGGCATCTTGAAGCATTGCTCGCGTGCGAACGCCGAAATGCTCGAAGCGAAAGAGCCGCTTCAAGGTGCAGATGTCGGCCAAGGCGGTATCGGTCGGCGCTTTTTAGACCACACCCAACCCAGCCTGGAAGCCCAGTTGTGCAACCTGGCCGACGAAATCGCCTACAACGCACATGATATTGACGATGGCGTGCGTTCCGGCCTGATCAACCTCGAGCAGCTTGAAGCCGTGCCTTTGTTTGACAATTTCCGGCGGGAAACACTGGCTGAATTTCCGCACCTGGGTCAAGCCGTACAGGGCCGACGGCTGTTGTACGAATCGATTCGGCGGATGTTGAGCGCCCAGGTCTATGACGTGGTGGCCGCTACGAACCGGGCGGTGAAGGCGCTGGGGGCTTCCAACCCGCAGGCCCTGCGCGACATAGACAGCATACGCCACAGCCCGGCGTTGGTGCAATTTGGGGTCGGCATGCGTGAGGGCTCAAGCGTTCTGAAGCAGTTTTTGATGCGTAACCTTTATCGGCACCCACAGGTGATGAAGACCACCGATCAGGCCCGAACCATGGTGCACGACCTGTTCACGCATTACATGGGATGCCCGCTGGACATGCAGTCAGACCACCTGGAGCAGGCCCGTCTCGCGCTCACGAAGGCCACACTCAACTTTGGGCTGCCAGACAAACCTGCAGCCGCGGAGGGATCTGCCGAAGAATCGCTGGCACGGGTAGTGGCCGATTACATCGCTGGCATGACGGACCGCATGGCCGCCCGTGAACATGAGCGTTTCACCGGTTTGCGCCTGCTGACATGACAACCCGTATTCAACCCGCCCACGTGGTGATTCTGGCGGGCGTGGCGGCGGCCCTGCACCTGACCAAACTGATACCCGCCCTGCCGGTGTTGCAACAGGCGATGGGCTTGAGCCTGGTTCAGGCCGGGTTTTTGTTGTCGGCTGTGCAATTGGCGGGCCTTTGCCTCGGGCTGATGATGGGCTTGGCCGCTGACGCACTGGGGTTGCGGCGCAGTATGCTGTTGGGCTTGGTCACCCTGACACTGGCTTCTATCGCGGGCATTTGGGCCAACGGCGCAGGGTCATTGATGGCGTTGCGGGTGATGGAAGGTCTCGGTTTCCTGCTGGCCGTAACGCCCGCGCCGGGGCTGATTCGGCGCATCGTTGCGCCTGAACGGCTGGGCAAGTTGTTGGGCTTTTGGAGCGCCTATATGCCGCTGGCCACTGCCTTGGCCTTGTTGTGCGGCCCGCTGGTGATGATGCAGGTCGCCTGGCAAGGTCTGTGGGCTGGGTTGGCGGGCTTAAGTGCCCTATTCGCGGTGTGGGTTTGGCATGTGGTGCCGACCGATCAAGGTTCCAACTCCCCCTCAGCTACACCCACTGCCCGGTTGGGTGGGAACGCCCTGCGGCGCACGTTAACCCACCGGGGTCCGTGGCTGGTGGCCTTGTGTTTTGCGGTCTATTCATTTCAGTGGTTGGCCGTCATCGGGTTTTTGCCGACGGTGTATGCACAGGCCGGTGTGGCAGTAGGTACCACGGCTGTTTTCACGGCCTTGGCAGCTGGCGTCAACATGGTGGGCAACATCGCCTCAGGCAGGTTGCTGAACCGGGGGTACCGACCGCAACATTTGTTGTATGGAGGTTACGGCGTGATGGGCGTGGCGGCGGCAATCGCTTTTGTCAATACCCCCGCTTGGTTGAGTGACGATGCCCGTTTTGCACTGCGCTTCTGCGGGGTGCTGGTGTTTTCAATGGTAGGTGGTGTCATCCCCGGCACGCTGTTCGCGCTGGCTGTCAAACTCGCACCTGACGAATCCACCGTATCCAGCACGATTGGCTGGATGCAGCAGTGGTCAGCGCTGGGCCAGTTTGCCGGGCCGCCGTTGGTTGCCTGGCTGGCCGGCCGGGTGGGCGGGTGGCAATGGACCTGGCTGCTGACCGGTGCATGCGCAGCAGCGGGTGCGCTGTTGGCGCGGCAATTGAGTGTATGGCCGGCCTCGCCGAAAACACCCTATGCTGCCGGAGCGCGGCCAAAAGCATCATGAGCGACCCTATCCATTCGGGCGAAGCGGAAAACAAGATGGAAAATGCGACGATGCCTGAGGCCGCGACCGTGCTGGCCGACATGCAACGGTGGTTGCAAATGGCAGTGATTGGCCTGAATCTGTGCCCGTTTGCCAAATCGGTACAAGTGAAGCATCAGATTCACTGGGTGGTATCCTCCGCGACCTCACGGGCACCCTTGCTGGCGGAACTGAAACATGAATTGCTGGAACTGGTGGCACAGGATTCCCAGGTGCGCGACACCACCTTGTTGATGGTGCCCGGTTTTCTGGGCGATTTTTTGGAATTCAATGATTTCTTGCAGGCCGCGGATCGTTTGCTTGCCAAGCTGCAGCTCGACGGCACCCTGCAAATAGCCAGTTTTCACCCTGTGTACGAGTTTGCCGACACGCCAGGCGACGACATCACCAACTTCACCAATCGCGCGCCGTACCCCACCTTGCACCTGCTGCGCGAAGCCAGCGTAGCGCGGGCGGTTCAGGCGTTTCCTGAAGCAGATCGGATTTTTGACAAAAACCGGCACGTGCTGCGTGAATTGGGCCGGGCCGGTTGGGAGGCCCTTGGCGTGGGGGCGAGCCCAAATAATCCTGCTGTGAAAACTGAACGATGATGCTGCCATGAAGCACAAATCCGCGTCAGCCAATAGGGCCATACACCCGCCAAACGCCCAAGCTGCCCGACCCACACCCATAGAGGTGCAAAACGGGGTGGCCACCGAAATCCGCCCTGGGCAATCGCTGGAGCTGTTGAAGGAACTGCACATACTCACCCGCGAAGGCAAGCTGAACCAGGATTCGCGGCGCAAACTCAAGCAGGTCTACCACCTGTACCAGTTTGTTGAAAAACTGTTGCTGGAACTGCCCGACCAAGGTGCCCATGCGACGCTGGCCGACCACGGGGCGGGCAAGTCTTACCTGGGTTTTATCTTGTATGACTTGTTCTTCAAAGTACCGACCCGGCAAGGCCGCATTTACGGCATTGAAACCCGGGCCGAGCTGGTTGAAAAATCAAGCCAGTTGGCGGTGCGCCTGGGGTTCGATCGGATGGCGTTTTTGAACCTCACCGTCGCCGAATCTGCCCACTCTGCCCATTTGCCTGCGCAGATTGACGTGGTGACTGCCTTGCACGCTTGTGATACCGCCACTGACGATGCCATTGCCTTCGGTTTGCAAAAGCAGGCCCGGTTTATGGTGCTGGTGCCGTGTTGTCAGGCCGAAGTGGCACGGGTGTTGAGCGCTTCAAAAGCGCTGAACCTGGCCCGCACGCCACTGGCTGAGCTGTGGCGCCATCCGCTGCATACGCGCGAAATGGGCAGCCAAATCACCAATGTCTTGCGTTGCCTGTACCTCGAGGCCTGCGGCTACCAGGTCACGGTGACCGAACTTGTGGGTTGGGAACATAGCCTGAAGAATGAACTGATTTTGGCACGTCGATTGGAGCGGCCCTCGGGGCAAAAAACCACGGCTGCGGCTGAGCGTTTGACCCGTTTGCTGGCTGAGTTCGGTTTGCAGGAATTGTTACCTACGCGGTTTCGCGAAATGCCAAAACTTGACATGTGAATGGCATTTGAAAATGGTCTAATCCGGACGTCGTTTTTGGGTTCATTCACGGTTAATTAACTGATGGAGGTGGGTATGGGATTGTTGGATCAGGTGTTGGGTGCAGCGATGGGTGGCCAGGGCCAGCAACAGCAAGGCGGGTTGGCGGGTGTTTTGGCCGGTTTGACCGGAGGTTCGGGCGGTGGTTCCGGCGGTGCTTTGGGTGGTCTGGGTGGTTTGGCTGCCTTGCTGCCGGTTGTGGCCGGCATGTTGGGCAATGACAACCATCAAGGCGGTTTGGGCGGTTTGCTTGAAAAATTCAACCAGGCTGGTTTGGGCGACGTGGCCAAAAGCTGGGTCGGCACCGGTGAAAACGCGCCCATCTCAGGCGATCAGCTGAGCAATGTGCTGGGTGGCGACATGATGGGTGAGCTGGCCGCCAAACTTGGCATGAGCCAGGGCGATGCCGCCGGTGGCCTGGCGCAAATGTTGCCCGGTTTGATCGACAAGCTCACGCCTCAAGGCCAGGCACCTGAAGGCGGCGTCGGCAATTCAGGTGACCTGATGGGGATGCTGGGCGGGCTGTTGAATCAGCGCTGAGCGACTCTGTAGGTACCCCAAAACGGGCTTTTTAGCCCGTTTTTTTGTTTTTTGATTTTATTTAAGATAAAATGAAAGATTATTCTCATAAATATTGCACTATTAGCTATATTAAATGTAACTATAGTGTGTATATTTTATATTATTTATTTTTATAAATGTTATTTTTAGAAACTTTTGATAGGCAAAATCGACGATAAATCACAGGGGAAATTCAAAATTAAGCCGGGCAGAATTAATTGGGGTCAGATTCCATTTATCATGATGCGAAAAATACCCGGTTCACGTCAACCTGCTGCGTCCGTTTAAATGGCCCGATTGCCCCGCCTAACACTGCCTGGTTACCCGCACCACGTGATTCAGCGCGGTAACAATCGTCAGGCCATTTTTGTCTCTTCCGGCGATCGGCAATTCTTGCTCAATTTGCTGGATGAAAATGCTCGCAAATTTGAGGTCGCCATCCACGCCTACGTGCTGATGGACAACCATTTTCATCTGCTTGCTACGCCGCAAACGGCCGATGGCCTGCCGCAGATGATGCAAGCGGTGGGCCGGCGTTATGTGCGTCTGTTCAACGATTCGCATGAGCGCAGCGGCACCTTGTGGGAAGGGCGTTACAAATCGACCCTGATCCAGACGGACCGCTATTTGCTGGCCTGCATGGCCTATCTTGACCTGAACCCGGTGCGGGCTGGCCTCACTGCGTTGCCAGACGATTTCGCCTGGTCCAGCTACCACCATTACGCCGGACTGAGGGTCGATCCACTCATCACGCCGCATGCCTTGTATTGGCAACTCGGCAATACGCCGTTCGACCGTGAAGCCGCCTATGTCGAGTTGGTTCGCAGTGGCATTTCCGAACAAGAAAAAGCCGATTTAACCCAATCGACCTTGCGTGGGTGGGTATTGGGCGAGGGTGGTTTTGTAGCAGATTTACAAAAACTCACCAGCCGTCGTGTCAGTAAATCTGCACCAGGGCGCCCACTTTTGCCCAAAACTAAACAGCTTGATTCGCCAATAATGGATATATCCAAATAGTTTATTGCTTCTATTTTTGATCTGTCCCCATTTAATATCTAATGATCCAAATCAACAATTAATTGGAATCTGACCCCAATTAATTTGTTGGAAATATTTGCTGCACTGCACTAAAATTTCTGTCCTTTCAGGATTTTCAGGAGTGCGCTTGTGACCACCGCTGCCGAGATTGCCCATCTTCAACAACACGGGCTTTATTCATCTGAACAAGAACACGATGCTTGTGGCGTGGGTTTTGTGGCGCATATCAAAGGCCACAAGTCGCATGACATTGTTAAAAACGCGCTGAAGATTCTCGAAAACCTCGACCACCGCGGTGCGGTGGGTGCCGACAAATTGATGGGTGATGGCGCCGGCATCCTGATCCAGTTGCCCGATGCCTTGTACCGCGAAGAGATGGCGCAAAACGGCATCAGTCCGTCGGGCCAGCGCGGCGTGCAATTGCCGCCGCCGGGTGAATACGGCGTGGGCATGGTGTTTTTGCCCAAAGAGCACGCCAGCCGCCTGGCCTGTGAACAAGAACTCGAGCGCGCCATCAAGGCCGAGGGCCAGGTGCTGCTGGGTTGGCGCGACGTGCCGGTCAACCGCGACATGCCCATGTCGCCCACCGTGCGTGAAAAAGAGCCAGTCTTGAAGCAGGTTTTTATTGGTCGTGGCAACGATGTCATCGTGCAGGACGCGCTGGAGCGCAAGCTGTACGTCATTCGCAAAACCGCCAGCGCCGCCATCCAGAACCTCAAGCTCACACACAGCAAAGAATATTACGTGCCCAGCATGAGCAGCCGCACGGTGGTCTACAAAGGCCTGCTGTTGGCCGATCAAGTTGGCGTTTACTTCCGTGATCTGGAAGACGTGCGTTGTGTATCGGCCCTGGGCCTGGTGCATCAGCGCTTCTCCACCAACACCTTCCCCGAATGGCCGCTGGCGCACCCCTACCGCTATGTGGCGCACAACGGTGAGATCAACACCGTCAAGGGCAACTACAACTGGATGAAGGCCCGTGAAGGCGTGATGTCGTCCCCCGTGCTGGGCGCTGATTTGCCCAAGCTGTACCCGATCAGCTTTGCCAGCCAGTCAGACACCGCCACCTTTGACAACTGCCTCGAGTTGCTCACCATGGCCGGTTACCCGATTGGCCAGGCGGTGATGATGATGATTCCCGAGCCGTGGGAGCAGCACACCACCATGGACGAGCGCCGCAAGGCCTTTTACGAATACCACGCCG
>JANOVW010000340.1:0-1691 GCA_031417575.1 Rhodoferax sp.
CCGGGTCATAGGCTGTTACGGTGGCACCGGCGGCGAACAGGTCGGCCAGCAGGTCGCGGCTGGGGGCGTCGCGCATGTCGTCGGTGTTGGGTTTGAAGGCCAAGCCCCACACAGCGAAGTGCTTGCCAGCGAGGTCGTTGCCAAAATGTTTTTTGACCTTGGCGCCCAGCACGTGTTTCTGGGCATCGTTGGCATCCTCCACCGCCGTCAGCACTTTCAGGTCGATGTTGGCTTTGTCTGCCGCGGTTTTGATAAGGGCCTTCACGTCTTTGGGGAAACACGAGCCGCCGTAGCCACAGCCGGGGTACAAAAAGTCGTAACCAATGCGGGGGTCTGAGCCAATGCCCTTGCGCACCATTTCAATGTCTGCGCCCAGCACCTCGGCCAGGTTGGCCAGCTCGTTCATGAAGCTGATGCGGGTGGCCAGCATGGCGTTGGCGGCGTATTTGGTGAGCTCGGCACTGCGCACGTCGGTAACGATCAGGCGTTCGTGGTTGCGCTGGAAGGGCGCGTACAGAGCGCGCATGAGGTGGATGGCCTGCTCGTTGTCAGAGCCCACCACGATCCGGTCGGGTTTCATGAAGTCGTCTACCGCCGCGCCTTCTTTCAGAAACTCGGGGTTGGAGACCACGGCGTAGGGCACTTCAACGCCCCGTTTTTTGAGCTGTTCGGCAATGGCTGCATTGACGGCGTCGCCGGTGCCCACGGGAACGGTGCTTTTGTCCACAATGACCTTGAAATCGGTCATGCGGTCGCCAATGTTGCGGGCTGCGGCCAGCACGTATTTGAGGTCGGCCGAGCCATCTTCGTCGGGCGGGGTACCCACGGCGATGAACTGGATGGTGCCATGCTGGGCGGCTTTGTCCAGGTCGGTGGTGAAATGCAGGCGCCCGGCGGCGACGTTGCGTTTGACCATCTCTTGCAGGCCGGGCTCATAAATGGGTATGCCGCCTTCATTCAGGATGCGGATTTTTTCAGCGTCCAGATCCAGGCACAACACGTCATTGCCAACCTCGGCCAGGCAGGTGCCGCTAACCAAACCGACGTAACCGGTGCCGATAACCGTGACTTTCATGTGCCGCCTTGAGGGAAATTGAAGAAAATTGAAGCTTCGCGAAATTCGCCTGTGGGTATGATAACCAGTGCTAAACCGCTCACGCGGCATCATGCATTCCCGCTACCTGCCAAAACGACCATGTCAAACCAACAAGCCATCATTGAAATTCTCGATCAAACCTTGTCGCTCAAGGGGCGGGCTGGGCAATTTGGTGCCGACACGCCGCTCTTGGGGGCCTTGCCAGAGCTGGATTCGATGGCCGTGCTGAACCTGATCACCGCGATGGAAGATCGCCTGGGTTTTGTAATTCACGACGACGAAATAGACGGTGAAACCTTCGCTACCTTGGGTTCGCTGGTGACTTTCGTCAACGGCAAGTTGGGTGCCTCGTGAAGCGCGGGCCTGTCTAACCCCGCAACCTCATGGCGTAACCGCCCATGCCAGCAACCCCCTTTTTCTTGCCCACGGCTGGTGGTCAGCGGTTTTGCCTGCTACACACCATTGGCCAGGCGCCCGAGGAGCCGGTTGCTTCAATTCTCTACATTCACCCGTTTGCCGAAGAGCTGAACCGTTCGCGCCGCATGGTGGCACTGCAATGCCAGGCACTGGCTGCAGCCGGGTTTGAGGTGCTGCA
>JANOVW010000341.1:0-2096 GCA_031417575.1 Rhodoferax sp.
ATTGATTGCCCTGGCCAAAGCCAAACCGGGCTTGTTGTCTTATGCCTCGGTTGGCAACGGTTCACCGGGTCATTTGGCCGGCGAACTGTTGAAGCTGCGCACCGGCACCCAGATGACCCATATTCCGTATCGTGGCGGTGGCCCGGCCGTCAACGATGTGGTGGCTGGACAGGTTCCCCTGTTATGGGTGTCCATCCCGGCGGCTGCCTCATTTGTCAAATCGGGTCAGCTCAAGGCGCTGGGTGTTTCGACTTTGAAGCGCAGCATGGCGTTTCCGCAGGTGCCAACCCTGCAGGAAGTAGGCATCAAGGATTTCGAAGTGGATTCCTGGTATGCCATGTTTGTTCCAGCCAAAACGCCCAAGGGCGTGGTGGAGCGGCTCAACATCACACTGAACAGTGTCGTTGCTGACCCAAGCATTCGGGAAAAACTGTTGGCGCAGGGCAGCGAAGGGGTGGGCGGTTCGCCAGAAGCGCTCAGCAAAACCGTTGCCCATGAGTTACCCAAGTGGGTCAAACTGGCCAAAGAGGCCAATATCAAGGTCGATTGAACGGCTTCAAGCATTGGGCTTCTGATGAATTCCCGGAAGTGCCCGATCCGCAGAAACGGGCATTCATCGAGACGTGATGATGGGGTTTTTGCACGTAAACTTATTACATGTTTTAAACACCCGATAGACGTCGGCAAAACGCGCTATTTCCAAGCGCCCAAGAGTGATTTGAAAGTGCAACCGACATGATTGAGGCCAACAAAAAGCGAACCGCGAATGTATTGATCGTCGATGACGACCAAACTTCGTTATTGCTCATGCGTGCGGCCTTGCGCAAGGCCGGGTTTGAGGCCACCATGGCCATGAGTGGCCCCCAGGCCTTGCAACTATTCGCCAGCCAGCCCTTTGATCTGGTCATGTTGGATGTCAGCATGCCGGAAATGTCAGGTTTTGAAGTGTGTGTGGCAATGCGTCAGCGGGCCGATGTGTCGTTGCCCATTGTCATGGTCACGGGCCTGGACGACGTGGCATCGGTAGAAACCGCTTACCAGTCGGGCGCCACTGATTTCATCGGCAAACCCTTCAATTGGGCCTTGATCGGCCACCGCGTTCGTTACCTTCTGCGTGGCCATCAGGCGCTGCTCGATCTGCACGCTGCCAACGCCCGCAACGGTGCGATTTTGCAGGCCATTCCAGATTCATTGTTTGAAGTGGACATGGACGGCCGGTTTTTGTCGGCTCCATCGGTGCGATCAGACCTGATGGCCATGGCCTCCGGCGAGTTGGTGGGCAAAACACTGGCCGACGCCTTCCCGCCCGAGGTGGTTCGCACCTGTAGCGCGGCATTGACTGAGGCGCAAGCGCAGGCAAGCTCCATCGGCAAACAATTCGAAATTGTGCGCGAAGGTTCGGGGCGCTGGTATGAGCTGTCAGTGGCGCGCAAAGCAAACACCGCCGGGCCATCGGCCCAATTTATTGCGTTGGCCCGAGACATCACGCAGCGCAAGGCAGATGAGCAAAAGATTTTGCGCCTGGCCATGTTTGACAACCTAACGGGTCTGCCCAACCGGCAGTCTTTTCTGGACCGGATTGAGCGCGAAATACGCCGGGCCCAGTATGCATCCACCCGTTTTGCTGTGCTGTTCATGGACCTGGACGGGTTCAAGGCCATCAACGACACCATGGGCCACAGCGCGGGTGACATGGCGTTGCAATGGGCAGCAGGCCGTCTGCGCGAAGGCGTGCGACCGACCGACCTCGTGTCGCGCATGCAAGATTCACCCAACGAACTTGAAATTGCCCGCTTGGGGGGTGATGAATTTACCGCGCTGATTGTGGACATTGAGCGCCCGGCCGATATCGACCAAATCGCCGAGCGAATCCTGAAGCTGATGCGCAGCCCCTTTACCTTGGTGGGCCGTGAAATACGCTTGAGCACCTCTATCGGCATTGCCATCTACCGGGAAGACGGTGAAGATGCTGCTACTTTGCTCAGAAATGCCGATACGGCGATGTACCACGCCAAAGCGGCGGGCAGAGACACGTACAAGTTCTATAGCCGAGAACTGACTGACCAGGCCATGGAGCGCATGTCGCTCGAGCGTGA
>JANOVW010000342.1:0-11646 GCA_031417575.1 Rhodoferax sp.
CCAAGCGCTCGGCTACAGGAATGAAAATTTCGTTGGTTTCGTTGCGTTTCTGGAACTGGACCGAGGCTCGGGCATCCCTTACAAAGGCAACTACAGCGACTGGTTGACGCAAAAAACCGCGCGCCTGGAAGCCGAACAAAAGGGCGAAGAAAGCCGCGCCAAAGCGCTTAAGAAAGAACTGGAATGGTCACGCCAAAACCCCAAAGCACGGCAAGCCAAAAGCAAGGCGCGGTTGGCCCGGTTCGAGGAGCTGTCTGATTTTGAATACCAGAAACGCAACGAAACCAACGAAATTTTCATTCCTGTAGCCGAGCGCTTGGGCAACGAGGTGATCGAGTTTGTCAACGTCAGCAAATCGTTTGGCGACCGCTTGTTGATCGACAACCTGAGCTTCAAGGTGCCGGCAGGCGCTATCGTCGGCATCATCGGCCCCAACGGTGCCGGCAAATCCACGTTGTTTCGCATGATCTCGGGTGTGCAAAAGCCCGACAGTGGCGAGGTCAAGGTGGGTTCCACTGTCAAGATGGCCTTTGTCGACCAGAACCGTGATGACCTGGCGAACGAAAAAACCGTTTGGGAAGATGTATCAGGCGGCCTGGACATGCTCAACGTGGGCCGTTTCACCATGGCCAGCCGCGCCTACTGTGGGCGTTTCAACTTCAACGGGCAAGATCAGCAGAAACGTGTCGGCACGCTTTCGGGCGGTGAACGCGGCCGATTGCATTTGGCCAAAACGCTGATTGCCGGTGGAAACGTGCTGATGCTGGATGAGCCGTCAAACGATTTGGACGTGGAAACCTTGCGCGCCCTGGAAGACGCACTGCTTGAGTTCGCTGGCAGCCTGATGGTCATCAGCCACGACCGGTGGTTCCTGGACCGAATCGCCACCCACATCCTGGCCTGTGAAGGCGACAGCCAATGGACGTTCTTTGACGGCAACTACCAGGAATACGAGGCCGACAAAGTGCGCCGGTTGGGTGCCGAAGGCGCCAAGCCCAAACGGATGCGGTTCAAGGCTCTCAAATAACCGGACGCGCAAGCCGCAGGGGTTGCGTGCGGGGGTTGATTACGCGGCCCGGCCTTTTGACGGTAGGAGTAGCCTTTTTCGTACCAACTCAATATTGCCGCGCAAGGAATACAACTCGTTGGTGTACGAGAGTGGCACGCTGACCTGTTCAACCAGGGTTTGCATGCGCGTCAACTCTTGCGCAAGGTCTTTGAGCTTCGTTGCCTGAAGCAGGTCCGGGTTTTGCAGATCCGGGTTTTGCAGATTCAGGGCGCCCAGCCGGTCTTCAATGTCCCGCAGCTGCCCATACCAGCGGAATATGCGTGAGCGGATGCGGAACTGGTACAGCGGCGGCACCACGCGCGACAGCGGCAGCAGCACCGCCAAAATGATGCCCAAGGCGAGCCACATGCGCTCGATCAGGTTGGCCCATGAAAACGGCACGTAACGCTGCATCAGCGGCACGCCGTTTTTCAGGGTTCGTTCAGCCTCTTGGACCAGCGGAAACTCGCTGTTGGCGGCGTTGGGGAATTCGCGGGCACGGTTGAACCAGCCTGCGCCGCCGTGCAGTTTGAGCGATGCCTGGGCGAACAATTGCAAAATGGCGGGATGTACCTTTTCACGCGCCAGCAGTGTGGTGGTGGGGGCGACCAAACGTACGTCTTGCGCGGGCACGTTGGCGGCCAGATCCACCACGCCGCGCGGCAAGGTAACGGCGGCCAAAAATTCAAACCGTCGCGAATAGGCTTCATTTTGTGCAAAATCCAGCAACCGCACGCCCGGTGTTTGAAGCAGCATCTGCACCATGGGTGATTCGGGCGCCGAGGCAAAAACCAGCGCGTCGATTTCGCCGTTCAAAAAAGCCACCGTGGCGGGGGTTTGCTCCAGTTTGGAGAGTTTGAGCGTGGCTGTGTCCATGCGGTTGACGTCAAATATTTTGCCCATCAGTTCGGGCACACCACTGCCGGCCGTGCCCACGTTGACGCGCAGCCCGGCCAGTTGTGGCAGGGTAGACAAAACACCTTTGGGGGCGATGCTGCGCACGGCATCGGTTTGGTAAAACAGCCACAAAGGTTCCAAAAAAAGGCTGCCCAAGGACTGTATGCCGCTTTGCGCCAGGGTTTGAGGGTCTGCCAAAGTTCCGGTTTGCAGGCCGCCACTGCCACCTTGCACAAAGGCCAAATCGGCGCGGCCATCGCGCAGCATTTGCAGGTTTTCAGAAGAACCTTCGCTGGGCAGCAACTGCACCTCTATGCCGTTTTTCTTCAACAGGGCGGCGTAACGGCTGCCAAATTCCGCGTAAGCGCTTTGTGCGGGGCCGGTGGCGAGGGTGATACGTTTGGGTGGCGTAGGGTCCAGCATCCAGTACGCCACGGCCAACAAGGCCAGGGCCAGCAGCACAAACGGGCCGACGGAATTGAGCAGCTCGCGCAGCGATAACAAGCCATGCTGAAGTGATTTGGGCACGGTTTTGGGCACAGATTTAAGCGATGGGTTGGGAAATGGATCTGAGGTATTGCGACTCAAGGATTTACAGAGCCGAGGCAGATGGCCAGGTAGTGCCCAGGTAGCTGACAGTTTGTGCTGCGCGTACCGCCCGCACGATGGCTTGCGCGGTGACCTCCGCCGCCAAGGTGGAGAGCACCATCATGCCAGGGGTTTTGCCAGCCAGGCCGGTACCCAGGGCAAACATGACATCGCCGTCGCTCATGGTGTGCACCGGGTTGATGGCGCGGGCCAGGCCGTCGTGGCTGACCTGGGCAAGGCGATGGGCCTGGGCTTTGGTCAAGACGGCATCGGTCGCTACCACGCCAATGGTGGTGTTGGTGCCCGCCAGCAAAGGCTGGGGCGCTTCGCCCCGCAAGATGGCATCACGCAGGCCCAGCAGGGCCTTGCCGTCCGGTGTGCGGGCACCGGCGATCACTTCACCACTGGCGGGGTTTACCACATCGCCCAAGGCGTTGCAGGCGACGATGGCACCCACCGTGATCCCATTTACGGTAACGGCGGCGCTGCCAATGCCACCCTTCATGGCGCGGTGGATGCCAAACAGTTTGCCTACCAAGGCGCCCGCGCCGGCCCCGACATTGCCTTCAGCCAACGGCTGCCTGGGCTGCTTTTGACGCGCCTGATGGGCCGCAACACAGGCTGCATAACCGGCTGCTGCGTCGGGCCGAATACCGGCATCGCCCACAGGCAGGTCGAACAACACCGCGGCCGGGACGATGGGGACGAGACCGTAGGTGACTTGGAACCCGATGCCGTTCTCTTCAAGCCAGCGCATCACGCCGCTGGCGGCATCCAGGCCCCAGGCGCTACCACCGGCCAGCAGCACGGCGTGAACCTGCTCAACCAAATTGCTGGGGTGCAACAGGTCGGTTTCACGGGTGCCGGGCGCCGCGCCACGCACGTCTACCCCCGCCACGGCGCCGGCGTGGGCGATGATGACACTGCAACCGGTTGGTCGGCGGGTGTCGGTGAAATGCCCGACTTCAATGCCGGGAACATCCGTGATGCTGAGGGTCAATCGGCGCTCCTTGTGAAGGCTTTTTTTGAGGTTGCCTGGGCGTGTTCTGACGGCAAAAAACCAGGGGTCAACTTCAATTTAATTAATTTCAAAAAACGACGCAAATAATTTAAGCCAATTGTTCAACAATTAATTGCACAATAAGATATCAATAATATAGTAAAAAATAACTAAAAATACTTAATAAATTACCAAAAACCCTAGTAAACGAAATATTTTGCGCCAAAAAAATGCTTTAAAGAGCAGCCCCAGCCACCGATGCGCCGACTACGCGGTGCCGTAGCATGGCCTGTGCCACGAAACCGTTGGCCTTCATGCGTTCGACAAACGCCCGCAGCGCCTGCGCCGCAGCATCACTGCGGGCTTTGGGGCAACCCATCGCTTGCTGAATCACCATGAAGCGCCCTGGCAGCAAACGCAGTCCGGGCTTTTTGCCAGCTTCATCTTCCAGCATCAAGCGGATGCCAGCCAGGGCATCGAGCTGTTGCGCCTCAAATGCAGCGACAGCACCTTCGGCACCGGCACCGCGAACAATCTGGGCCTGCTTTAACTCGCGGGTCAAAAACAGGTCGTAAGCGCTGCCTTGGCCTACGGCTACCCGGTGGCCAACGGCATCAACCTGCGCGTTC
Organism: Rhodoferax sp.; assembly: GCA_031417575.1. GTDB lineage: Bacteria > Pseudomonadota > Gammaproteobacteria > Burkholderiales > Burkholderiaceae_C > JANYCG01. The sequence continues at coordinate 4,163 of JANOVW010000342.1, forward strand.
GAGTGCAAAGGCGAAGCCTCGCGCACCAGGTAACTGCCCTCAATCAGGATATAGGGCGCAGTGAAATGAAGCCCGGCGCCGCGCAGCGGGTCAACCGCAAAAAAGCCGATGTCTGCCTGACCCTGGCTAACCGCTTCGACCGATTTGGCAGCGCCGTCAAAAACCACCAACTCAATGCCAGTACCCAGTTGCCGGGCAAACTCATTGGCCAAATCGATCGACACCCCAAATGGTTGGCCACTGGCCGGATCGCGGTTGGCCAAAATCGGGTTGCCCAGGTTGATGGAGGCGCGAAGGCGGCCCGTGGGTGCGAATTCGGTGGCCAGGTCGGCCAAAGGGGCTGGGAAGTGGGTGGGTGAAGTGGCGATCGTCATGATTCAAGGGCGTGTTGAGGCAAATGTGATGCAAATTTGAGCCGCGCGGGTTTGATTTGCCCGACGGCGTGAGGACGTGAAATCAGCCACTCGAGGACAAAAACAAATGTGCTGTTTTGATACCGGCCACGGTCAGAAGCAATGAGCCCACCAAATGCAGACTGGCCGTACCCACGGCCAGCGCATAACGCTGTTGCTGCAAAAGTGCGACGACTTCGGCCGAAAACGATGAAAAGGTGGTGAGGGCGCCCAGAAAACCAGTCACCAGGGCCAACCGCCAGACCGGGTCAAGTTGCGGCAGGGCCTGAAAAACTGCGACACAAACGCCCACCAGGTAGCCGCCGATCAGGTTGGCGGCCAATGTGCCCAAGGGGAGAGTGCTGACCGCAACGCCCGCCGGGTTGAGCCACTGGGCCAGTCCCCAGCGGGCCAGTGCGCCCAGGCTGGCACCCACACAAATGGCAAACACAGAAATCATGCGCAATTATTGCGCCTTTGTCACTGGGGTCAGGGCTCTTATCGGCTCATCTGTTGCGGCAGCCAGGTCACGATGCCCGGAAACAGGTAAATCAGGGCCACTGCGGCGCACATCAGAAAAAACATGGGCATGGTGACGCGGGCGATCCAGGTGAGTTGGCGCCCGGTCATGCCTTGCAGCACGAATAGGTTGAAGCCTACGGGCGGCGTGATTTGCGCCATCTCAACCACCAGCACAATGAAAATACCAAACCAGATCGGATCGATTCCCGCCGCGTTGATGGTTGGCATCAGCACCCCCATGGTCAGCACCACCATGCTGATGCCATCCAGAAAGCATCCCAGGATGATATAAAAGACCGACAACGCAACGATCAGCTGCGCCTTGCTCAAACCCAACGAGGCAATCCATTCAGCCAAGTGGCGTGGCAAGCCGATGTAGCCCATCGCCAGTGTCAAAAATGCGGCGCCGGCCAAAATCAGCGCGATCATGCAGTACAGGCGCGTGGCACCCATCAGCGCATCACGAAAAGTTGGCCAGTTCATCGACCCCTGCAAAGCGGAAATCACCATGGACCCGACAACACCGACGGCGGCCGCTTCAGTGGCGGTGGCAATGCCGCTATAGATGGAGCCCAGTACCGCCGCAATCAGGCACACCACCGGGATCAGGCTGGTCGAGGCCTGGAGCTTCTGCGCCAGGCTGAAGTGCCCGTCCGCTGCCGGAACCTGGTCCGGGTTGCGCAGCGCCCACACCATGATGTAGCCCGAAAACAACAGGGCCAGCATGATGCCGGGCAACACACCGGCGATGAACAGTTTGCTGATCGATACCTCCGCCGCCACGCCGTAGACGATCATGATGATGGAGGGCGGTATCAACAGCCCCAAGGTTGACGCGCCAGCCAGCGTGCCGATCACCATGTGTTCCGGGTAGCCTCGTTTGGTCAGCTCGGGCAACGTCATCTTGCCGATGGTGGCGCAAGTGGCCGCGCTGGAGCCCGAAACGGCGGCAAAAATCGTGCAGCCAATTACGTTGGTGTGCAGCAGCCGACCCGGCAGGCCTTGCACCCAGGGGGCCAGGCCCTTGAACATGTCGTTGGAAAGCCGGGTGCGGAACAATATTTCACCCATCCAGACGAACAGTGGCAAGGCAGTCAAAGTCCAGCTGCTCGATGACCCCCACACTGTGACCGCCATCGCGTCACCGGCCGGTCGCGACGAAAACAGCGTGACCGCTAGCCAGGCTACACCCGTCAGCGTGAGGCCCACCCACACGCCACTGCCCAGGATCAGCAGCAGAGCGATGAGCAGCGCGGCGGTGATGTACAGGTCATTCATGGCATTATTCGTTTCGCAGGGCTTCTGATGCGGTGTGGGCCACCCGCTTGCCACTGATTTCAAGCAGCAATTCATCAATGAAAGCGATCGCCAGAATCACTGTGCCGACGGCCATCCCGAGTTGCGGAATCCAGAGCGGCGTGGCATCGCTGGCGGTTGATATGTCGTGAAAACTGTGCGACTGCCAGACCAGGCGGCAGCTATAAAAGGCAATCACACAAGACAACAAGGCGGCGAAGCCATAAGCCCAAATCTCGAGGCCTTTCTTCAAGCCGCCCGTCAGTGCACCCAACAACAAAGTTACCCGGATATGCTCACCCCGTTTGAGCGTGTGCGCCAGCGCCAGAAAACCACTACCCGCCATCAGGTAGCCGGCATAGGCATCGGTGCCTGGAACGTGGAAATGAAGTTGCCGCCCCAAGATGGACAGCAACACCATGCCCAATAGCGCCACCATCAAGACGGCGGCCAGCGCTGCAGCGCCGTCGTAAAGGGAGTCCAGGTGTTTGCGCATCAAACTTTGCCGCCGGTTGCGATGTTCGGCAGGTCAGGGCTTCAGGTAAGCGTCAATCAATGCCTTGCCTTCGGGGCCGGCTTTTTCGAGCCATTCCTTGAGCATCACATCGCCCACTTTTTTCATATCGGCCTTCAAGGCGGCACTAGGCGCAACGATGTTCATGCCATTGGCCTTGAGTTTGTCCAGCGAATCGGTGTTGGTCTTTTTCGAAGCTGCCAGGCCCCGCACTTCCGCGTCTGCGGCGGCCTTCATCACCGCCGCTTTGGTGGGCGCGTCCAACGCGTCGAAAGCCGCTTTATTCACAATGACGGCGTTTTTGGGCAGCCAGGCCTGGGTGTCATACCAGTATTTGATGTGTTCATAGGTTTTGGTGTCAAACCCGGTTGAACCTGAAGACATGTAGGACTCGACCACGCCAGTGGCCATGGCTTGCGATAACTCGGCCGCCTGCACCGTGACCGGCTGGGCTCCCACCAATTCAGCGATCCGCGCCGTAGCCGGGCTGTAGGCGCGCCATTTCACGCCTTTGAGGTCGGCACCCGAGCTGATGGGTTTTTTGACATAAATGCCTTGCGGTGGCCATGGCACGGCATACAGCAATGACATGCCTTGCTCGGCAAGTTTCTTTTCCATCACGGGCTTTTGCACTTTGTACAGCTTGACCGATTCGTCATAACTGTCGGCCAGGAAGGGCAGGCCGTCTGCACCAAAAATCTGCCATTCGTTCTGGAAGTTGGCCAGCAAAATCTCGCCCGCCTGGGCTTGCCCACCCTGCACGGCGCGTTTGATTTCGGGGGCCTTGAACAGGCTGCCGTTGGCATGCACGGTGATTTTCAACTTGCCCCCCGTGGCTTTGTCAACATCGTTGGCGAATTCCTGCAAGTTGACGCTGTGGAAGTTGGTGGCGGCGTAACCCGCTGGCAGATCCCACTTGGTTTGCGCGAAGGCAGTGCCGGCGCAAAGTGTGAACGCCAAGGCGGCGGTGGAGGTCAAGGCGAAGAGTCGACGTTTCATGAAAGCTCCTGGTGGGTCAAGTCGTGGGTCGGGCGTGCGGGATTGGACGGGAATGGAAAGACACTCAGACTGTAGTGGGACTTGTCGGAGTGGCAGATTGGTATTTTCCCTAAATGTCGACAAATTGTTAACAAAATGCTTTTTATTTTTCGACAAATCCCTACAATTTTGTACAACATGCCGACCGCAACAAGTGGGCTTTGAAAGGAAGATGTCGTGGCCAAAAAAACTGCAGCCCCTTCGACGCCAGCTACGGGTGGGGTGCCCATTGTTTCGTCAGCCCATTTGGTGTCTCCTCGCAGCAGTGAAATGAGCGAGTTCGAATTTGGCCTGATCGTCGCAGGCAATGCCTTCCACCGATGGATAGTGCATTGCATGAGCGCTGCAGGCCTTAAAGACCTGATGCCGTTGGATGTGCTGGTGCTTCACCACGTCACGCACCGGGCGCGCAACAAGCGGTTGGCGGACATTTGTTTCATCATGAATGTGGAAGACACCCACCTGATCAACTATTCGCTCAAGAAGCTGCAAAACCTCGGTGTGGTGGTTTCCAGCAAAAGTGGCAAGGACGTGACCTACTCATCGACCGAAAGCGGTCGCGAGGCGGTTGAACGTTACCGCGCCATTCGTGAATCGTGCCTGATCGACGCCTTGAACGCAGACGACGGACTGAACCGCGACATTGGTGAATTGGCCCGCTTGTTACGTGTTTTGTCAGGAATTTATGACCAGGCCGCCCGCTCGGCGGCCAGCCTTTGAGTTTGGAAAGCCCCTTATGCGCAATCTTGTTTCAGCTGAATCGCAGCGTTCCTCCAAATGGCAGTTCTGGGTAGACCGGGGAGGCACTTTCACGGATATCGTCGGCAAACGCCCGGATGGCCAGCTGGTCACCCACAAATTGCTGTCTGAAAACCCGGGGCAATACCGCGATGCCGCAGTAGCCGGCATTCGGCATTTGTTGGGCTTGGCACCCGGCGATCGGGTGACACCAGATCGCGTGGAATGCGTGAAGATGGGAACCACAGTGGCTACCAATGCGCTATTGGAGCGCAAGGGTGCGCCCACACTGCTGGTTACCACCACCGGGTTTAAGGACGCCCTGCGCATCGCCTACCAAAACCGACCCAAAATATTCGAACGTCAGATTGTTTTACCCGAGCTGCTCTATTCTTCTGTAGTTGAAGCAAAAGAGCGGGTGGGCGCCCATGGTGAGGTCGTTGTGGCCTTGGACGAGGCCCATTTGCGGCAGGCGCTGGCCGAAGAGTTTGCCAAAGGGTTACGCAGTGTGGCAATTATTTTTATGCATGGATACCGGTTCACGGCCCATGAGCGCGCGGCCAAACGTCTGGCTTTGGAAGCCGGATTCACTCAGGTCAGTACCTCGCACGAAGTGAGCCCGCTGATGAAGTTTGTCAGCCGCGGCGACACCACGGTTGTAGATGCCTATTTGTCGCCCATCTTGAGGCAGTATGTGGACCAAGTGGCAGACGAAATGCCTGGCGTGAAACTGCTTTTCATGCAGTCGTCAGGTGGTTTGGCAGACGCTCGTGCATTTGCCGGCAAGGATGCCATTTTGAGTGGGCCCGCCGGTGGCATTGTGGGTATGGCGCGTACCGCGACCTTGGGTGGGCACCCCAAGGTGATCGGCTTTGACATGGGCGGCACATCGACAGACGTATCCCATTTCGCCGGTGAGTTTGAACGGGAATTTGAAACCCAGGTGGCAGGCGTGCGAATGCGCGCGCCGATGATGAGTATTCATACGGTTGCTGCAGGTGGCGGCTCCCTGTTGGCGTTTGATGGCGCCCGATTCAGGGTGGGCCCACAAAGTGCGGGCGCCAACCCGGGCCCGGCGAGTTATCGGCGTGGTGGCCCATTGGCGGTAACAGATGCCAACGTACTGGTTGGCAAGGTGCAGCCGCGCTATTTTCCCAAGGTTTTTGGCCCGGCTGGAAATGAAGAACTTGATCTGGCGGTCGTGCAGACCCGCTTTGCAGCGTTGGCATCCTTGACCGGCAGAACCGCTGAAGACTGTGCGGAGGGTTTCATTCAGATCGCGGTGCAGCAGATGGCCAACGCCATCAAAAAAATCAGTGTGGCGCGCGGGTATGACGTGACACGCTACACCTTGCAGTGTTTTGGAGGTGCTGGTGGGCAGCATGCCTGCCTGGTGGCCGATGCACTCGGAATGACACAGGTTTTTGTGCATCCACTGGCAGGTGTTTTGTCGGCTTATGGAATGGGCTTGGCAGACCAATCCGTCAGCAAGGAACAGGCTGTGGAAAAGCGGCTGACGTTGCAGGCATTGCCTGAAATCCTGGCGCAACTTGACAGGCTGTCTGGCAGCGCCAGAGAAGAATTGGAACGCCAGCAGGGCGAAGGCAAGCCCATCACGCTGGTACGCCGGGTGCATGTTCGGTACGAAGGTAGCGACGCTGCGTTGGTGGTGGGTTTCCCGCCGGTAGGGCCGCTGGCAAACGAGGTCGCAGGCGGGGGCCTTTTTGAGCGTGTTCAAGCGGAAATTCAGACGTCATTCGAGTTGGCTTATCGGCAACGTTTCGCCTTTCTGATGTCTGGCAAAGCACTGTTGGTAGAGGCTATTTCGGTAGAAGCAGTGATCCCTGGCGACGCACCCAACGAAGCCCTGGATAATGGGCAACCTCCTCGGCAACACCTTGCACATGGCGATGTGCGTGATCGTGTCAAGATGTATTCTGGCGGCCAGTGGCATGATGCCGCGTTGGTGGTTCGGGAGGATATGAGCCCCGGCGACAACATCACTGGGCCCGCTATCATTGCCGAAAAAAATGCGACGACAGTAATCGAGCCGGGTTGGTCGGCAAATCTGACCGATAAAAACCATTTGGTGTTGACGCGGCGTGTGCCCCGTCAGGTGACGTTTGCGGCTGGCACAACGGCAGATCCGGTACTTCTGGAAGTGTTCAACAACCTCTTCATGAACATCGCAGAACAAATGGGTTTGCAGTTACAAAACACAGCCCATTCAGTAAATATCAAAGAGCGGCTCGACTTCAGTTGCGCCCTGTTTGACGCGCAGGGCAATCTGATCGCCAATGCACCCCACATGCCGGTTCATCTGGGCTCGATGGGCGAGAGCATCAAGACCGTGATTCAGGAAAATCAAGGGAACATGGCGCCGGGCGACGTGTTTGTGCTGAACGACCCCTACCACGGAGGAACACACCTGCCCGACATTACGGTCATTACGCCGGTGTACCTGAGCCAACGTGATGATGGGCAGCCCACTTTTTATGTCGGCTCACGTGGTCACCATGCCGACGTAGGCGGCATATCTCCAGGCTCAATGCCGCCTTTTTCAACCCGTATAGAGGAAGAGGGCGTTCAACTTAACAATATCAAGCTGGTCGAGCGTGGTGTGTTGCAGGAAGCATTGATCCTCGGGCTGTTGATGGAGAGCAAGGAGGGAACGGTTCCCGCACGCAACCCGCAACAAAACCTGGCTGATTTAAAAGCGCAAATTGCTGCCAACGAAAAAGGTGTCCAGGAGTTGCGCAAAATGGTCGCCGAATTTGGCCTGGAGACCGTCCAGGCCTATATGGTGCATGTGCAAGACAACGCGGAAGAATCGGTTCGACGCGTCATCGACGGACTCGCCAAACGATTGCGTTTGGTTGAGGCTTCGGATGCCCTTGTCCCTACCCATAATAAAAGCAGCGTTGCCGCTAACTGGGTCGGCAGCTCGTTTCGGCTACCCATGGACAACGGTGCACATATTCAAG
>JANOVW010000343.1:0-6222 GCA_031417575.1 Rhodoferax sp.
GGGCGCCACTCAGTCCAACCACGCACGCCAGACGGTAGCCATTGCCGCCAAGATGGGCATGAAGTGCGAGATTTTGCTGGAGGACCGCACGGGTTCCAAGGTTGAGAATTACAAACAGTCGGGTAACGTTTTTCTCGATCATCTTTATGGCGCCAATGTGCAGGAAGTGCCTGGCGGCACCGACATGAATGCTGCGATGGCCAAACTGGCCGACGAGTTACGTGCAAAGGGTCAAAAGCCCTACATCATTCCTGGCGGTGGCTCCAACCCCATTGGTGCGCTGGGTTACGTGGTGTGCGCGCTTGAACTGGTCGACCAGTTCAACAACCAAGGGTTGAACGTTAATTGCGTGGTTCATGCCACGGGCAGTGCTGGAACGCAGGCTGGTTTGGTTGCCGGTTTTGAGGGCACGCGCAGCCAGATTCCGGTGCTGGGCATTGGCGTACGCGCACCGAAGGATGCGCAAGAAACCAGCGTTTACAACCTGGCTGTAAAAACCGCAGATCTGCTGGGTGTTCCTGGCAGCATAAGCCGCGAAAGCGTCAAAGCCAACTGCGACTACGTGGGTGGTGGCTACGGTGTCCCCACAGCTGGCATGGTTGAAGCGCTAACCATGATGGCGCGCCTGGAAGGTATATTGCTTGACCCGGTTTATTCTGGCAAAGGCATGGCTGGCCTCATCGACTTGTGCCGCAAGGGTCATTTCAAGAAGGGCGAAAACGTTGTCTTCCTGCACACCGGCGGGTCGGTGGCGCTATACGGCTACATGGATGCCTTCAGTGGTTTGAAGCCGCTGTAAAAAACGCCTTGATGACATCGCTTGCGCCGGGTGCGGCTCTGGAGTTTACAAAAACAATCGTTCCGGGCTTTCTGGTTACTGCGCTGGTTGCCATGGCAGCCGCTTTTTTGGGTAGCCACTACAAGGGCTCGATGTTGCTTTTTGCGTTACTGCTCGGGCTCTCGTTGCATTTTGTCAGTGAAGACAAACGCTGTGCCGCAGGCATTCAGTTTGCGTCCAGTACATTGTTGCGGCTGGGTGTGGCATTGCTTGGTTTGCGGCTCACGATTGACCACGTCGTCACGTTAGGCTGGCAGACTGTGGTAGCTTTGATGGTGGCGGTGAGTTTGACGATTGCCATGGGATTGCTGTTGGCCAGGTTGTTCAAGGTAGATAGCAGCTTGGGCGTGCTGATCGGCGGCGCAACCGCTATCTGCGGAGCATCGGCAGCGCTGGCTATTTCAAGCGTATTGCCCAAGAACACCCACCTTGAGCGGGACACAACACTGACGGTAGTGGGCGTGACCACTTTGTCCACCATGGCCATGGTGGTGTACCCAATCATTACTGGCTGGCTGGGTTTTGATGCGTTGATGGCGGGCAAGTTCATCGGCGCAACCATTCACGATGTCGCTCAGGTTGTCGGCGCGGGCTACAGCCTGTCGCCGGAGGCGGGCGATGCTGCCACCATCACCAAGTTGATGCGGGTGGCATTTCTAATGCCTGTGCTGGTCGTGATCTCGCTGGTCGTACGTGCTCGCACGGCTGCCACGCTTGGTTCGACCGGTGTCGGCAGTGCTGCAAAAACGCCATTGCTGCCCTGGTTCACCGTCGCGTTTGTGGTGCTGATGTTGATCAACAGCACGGGTTGGGTCCCTATCAGGATACAGTCTGGCGCATCAGATCTTTCGCAAGCATTTTTGGTGCTTGCCATAGCGGGTGTAGGTTTGAAAACTTCTTTGAAAGAGGTCACTCAGCTCGGCTGGCGGCCCGTGGCCATGATTTTTCTGGTCACACTCGGCTTGGCGTTTATGACTGGCGGCTATTTGATGGCCGTTCACTGACAGGTATTGGGAGGCGAAACCATCATGATCGGTGTTTTAGGCGGCATGGGCCCATTGGCGACCGTTGATTTTTTTGGCAAGGTTATTTCGGAAACCCCCGCCCAGGGAGATGCCGATCACGTGCCACTGCTGATTCAGTCTGACCCGCGCATTGCGCCGCGACCACCGGCCATCTTGGGTGAAGGGCGATCACCGCTGCCTGAGCTGCTGGCTGGCCGTGATCGCCTGATTTCCGCTGGCGCCACGGCTTTGGCCATGCCCTGCAACACCGCGCATTTTTGGTACGCCGATTTGCTCAAGGGATGCAGTGTTCCGTTTTTGAGCATCGTGGATGCGAGTGTTCATGAGCTTTCGCTGCTGGCTGACGCTGGCTCAACCATTGGCATCATTGCCACACGCGCTACCCTGGCTGCCCAGATTTTTGATCCTGCACTGATTCGCTCGGGTTACAAAGTCATGTTGCCGGAAGATAGCGTGATGGATACGCTTGTTTTGCCTGGTATCGAGTGTGTCAAGGCTGGAGAGACCGTGCGTGGCGGCCAAATCATTGAGCAAGCCGTTCAGGCACTCCTGCAGCAGGGTGCACGTGCAGTGGTTCTGGCCTGTACTGAAACACCTGTGGCGCTTGATGCGATAAAGTCGCGACTTCGCGTCCATTGTGTTGACAGCACGGCGGCGCTAGCCCGAAGCTGTGTGGCCTGGTGGCAGTTGAATAAAGTCGCCTCAACCGTCAGCATGTGAAGCCGATTGCATTGTTGATTTTCTTGCCAAGGATATGGACATCGCCTTGAACGAACTTGAATTGAATCCACGGCAGCTCTTGCCTTTTCAGAGGGTTGGCGTTGGCATCCCGCTTGTGCTGGTGCATGGTTATTTGGGGGGCTCCAGCCAGTGGGCCGCGCAGTTGCCCTTGCTGAGTCAGTATTTTGAAGTGGTGACGCTTGATCTGGCTGGATACGGTAGGGCCAATCACCTGGTCGCCCCGACTGATTTGGCCGATCACGCCCGCAATGTGTTGGCTACGCTTGATCACATGGGGATCGAGCGCTTCCATTTGTTGGGCCATTCAATGGGCGGCATGGTGGTGCAGGAAATCGCAAGGCAGGCTCCTCATCGGGTGAACAAACTGGTGTTGTACGCGACCGGCCCGTTGGGTTGCATTCCGGGTCGATTTGAAACCATGGCCCGTTCGCGCGAGCGCTTGGGAGACGACGGTGTGCGACGTACGGCCAGGCGAATTTGTGCCACTTGGTTGCTCGATCGTGAGGCGTCTGCGGCGTATGAGGCCTTGGCTGCGCTGGCTACCCAGGCCAGCGAACAGGCCGCCAGTGCAGGTCTGAGCGCCATGGAATCCTGGGATGGGCGTGATCATCTGGGCCGGATTGAGCAGGCCACTTTGGTCATTTGGGGGGAGGGCGATCGCACCTATGGCTGGTCTCAAATTGAGATGTTGTGGCGCGGCATCCCTCGCGCGTCGTTAGCCGTGTTGCCTTCGTGCGCTCATGCGTTGCATCTGGAGCGCAGTGCGCTGTTTTGTACGCTCCTTGTCGAGTTCCTGGCGTAAGGCGCGAAAACGCATCTGGCCCCAATGGGTCTGCCAAAAATCCATTGGACTGGCGGCATGCTTGACGCCTCAAATAGTTGAGGCCAATCATTCACAATGATGACCAACCTCAATCGCAACCTTCATCATGTCCGATCCATCCACCCTCGCTCAACTAACCTCACTCGCCACCCGCATCGCAGTAACTCTACGCGAACGGGGCCAGACGGTGGGCGTGATCGAGGGTTCAGCCGGTGGCTTTGTCTCTGCCGCCTTGCTGGCGATTCCGGGCGCGTCGGCTTACTTCGTCGGCGGGGCGGTGGTCTATACGCGGCAAGCCGGCAAATCGCTGTTGGGTTTGACGGCCGAGGACATGGTTGGCATACGGGCAGAGACAGAACCTTATGCCCAGTTGGCAGCCAGCAAGATACGTGACAAACTGGGCACCACGTGGGGGGTGTGCGAGAGTGGTGCGGCTGGGCCTTCAGGCAGCCGGTATGGCGATTTGCCGGGCCACGTGGCGCTTGCGGTGGTGGGGCCGAATGCCAAAACGCGGACGATTGAAACCGGCCTGTCTGACCGCAGCCTCAATATGGACCTGTTCGCGCGGCAGTTGCTCACGCTGTTTGAGGAAGCGCTCCACTAAGCCCTTTCGGGCGGAGGCGACCTTAGTTTTTGCGCCCGCCCACCACCAAGATCAATCCGCCCGCGACGATGGCGGCTATGCCTGCCCAGACCGGGATGTTGACGGTTTTGCGCTCTTGCACTTTAAGTTCCACAGGGCCGAGTTTCAAGGCCGTGGTGTCTTTGGTGTACCAGAAACCACCATAACCGAGTGCCAGCACCCCGGCAACCATGATCGCGATGGCAGCTATTCGAAGTCCGTTCATTGAAATCTCCTGTAATGATCGCGACCGCTCCGGCAAAGCAGGGCTTTGGAACACGACTGTGTCATTGGGCCCCAGCCAGGCCCAGCCGGATGTAGGACGGCGACGCAAAGTAGCGTCAGCGTAACCCGTGAAACGCGCTAAAAGCTGCAGCGCCGGGCCGTTTCGGCCGGGTGCTCTTACCGGTCGGCGGGTTGGCCAAAAACCAGCAGCAGGTTGTTGGCTGGCATGGCCACGCGCTCGCGCAACACCAGCCCGGCGGCAGCGGCTTGCGCCACCACGTCTTGTAGCTGGCGGATGCCCCAGGCTGGGTGTTGGGCGCGCAGGCTTTGGTCAAAGGCGAGGTTGCCAGGCGAGGTGGGCAGATCGGCTTCAAGGTAAGGGCCGTAGGTGACGAGCCGGCCTTGCGGTGCCAGGTAACGCGCCGCCCCTTGCATCAGCCCGGCGCAGGTGGCCCAAGGCGCGATGTGCAGCATGTTGGCGCAGTAGATCAGGTCGAACGGTAGGTCAAACCCAGCAGTGATGGCCGGTTGCCCAGGTGCGCTGGCCGTGGGCCATTGCGGGGCGAGCACGTCCAGCACCACGGGCGGTGCCACGTTGCGCAAATCGCCCGCTTCGCACCACGCGCTGATGGAGGCAAAACCGTCAACAGCGTAGTCGCTGGGTTGCCATTGCCAGCCAGGCAGGTGCTGGGCGAAATGGGCGATGTGCTGGCCAGTGCCACTGGCGACTTCCAGAGCGGTTCCGGTGGAGGGAAGCAGGCGCAGCAAAATGTCCAGAATGGGCTGGCGATTGCGCTCGCAGGCAGGGCTAATATTTTTCACTTGTGTGAAATAATTAATTATAAATAAGTCAAAACAGCTATTTATTAACTAGCTAATGGTGCAATTTATACGGGAACAATTGCGCCTATATTTATATACTTTTTCTTGAGATAACAAAAATACCGCCCACAATCAACGCAAAGGCCAGCGCGTGATACACCCGTGGCAGTTCTCCCAAAAACGCGGCCGACAAAACGGCGGCGATCAGTGGGGTGAGGTTGGTGAAAAACGCGGCCACCGTGGGGCCCACGCGCTGCACGCCCAAACCAAAACAGCGGTAGGCCAGCAAAGCCGGGCCCAGGGCGACGAAGGCGAGGGTGAGGGCCAGGGGCCAACCCCAGTGGAAGTGGCCGTCGCCCATGGCCCATTCGCCCGTGCTGAACAGGCCAGACCAGGCCAGGCCAAACACCATTTGCGCCATTAAAAAGGTGGCCCAATCGCTGCGGATGGCGGGTGGGTCCACCGGCTGCATCAGCAACCAGCCGTACCAGGACCAGGCCAGCGTGGCCGCCAAGATGTAAATATCACCCAGCACCAGGCGGAACTGTGCCAGGTTGGCCCATTCGCCCCGGCAAAGCACCACCATGACGCCGGCAATCGACAACACCGCGCCCCAGATTTGCCGGGCTGAGATGCCCTGGCCAAAAAACAGTTTTCCGATGGCCAGGGTGAAGATGGGGGCGCTGGCGGCCACGAGGGTCACGTTCATCGGCGTGGTGGTTTTAAGCGCCAGGTACTGGCAGGTGTTGTAAAGCCCCACGCCCAAGAGCCCCAGCAGGGCGTAGCGCCGCCAGTGCGGCCAAAGCGGGCTACCGGGCCGCAGCACCTGCCAGGCAAAGGGCAATAGCAGAAGAAATGCCACCACCCAGCGCATGAAATTCAGCGACATGGGCGATATCAAATCGGTGGCCAGACGGCCCACGACGGCATTGCCGGCCCACATAAAGGGTGGCACGAGCAGCAGGGCGGCGGTGCCGGGGGTGAGGCGGGATGTTTGCATGTGTGCGACACTTTATTCCAGTTTCCAAACCAACCCCCAACAGGACAAAACCATGAGCAAAGCAGTCATCATCGAAAAAAACGGCGGCCCCGAAGAAATGAAAATCGTCGACGTGCAGGTCGGCGA
>JANOVW010000344.1:0-4306 GCA_031417575.1 Rhodoferax sp.
ACCACAGTTACCAGCGGCGGGCGGGTGTTGTGCGTCACGGTGCTGGGCGAATCGGTCAAAGCGGCGCAGCAGCGCGCCTACGAACTGGCCGACCGGATTCAATTTGACGGTGCACAGTTTCGCCGTGACATCGGCTGGCGCGCTCTCAAACGCTAGGCTTGTCAAATAAAGCCGCCTTGAAGGAAAACAGGGATGATCAAAACTGATATAAGCGCTTATTTGCAGGCATTGCAGACCCGTATCACCGACGCGGTGACTGGCCTGGATGGAAAGGCGTTTTTGGCCGATGATTGGCGCAAGCCCCCGGGGGAGCCCTTGCAAGGCCATGGCCGCAGTTGTATTTTGGAGGGCGGCGCTGTTTTTGAGCGGGCGGGTGTGGGTTTTTCGAATGTGACAGGTCCCAAATTGCCGCCATCGGCAACCCAGCACCGCCCGGATCTGGCGGGTGCCCCGTTTGAAGCCATGGGTGTTTCACTGGTTTTTCACCCCCTAAACCCGTTTGTTCCCACGGTTCACATGAACGTGCGGGCCATTGTCGCAACGCCCTTATCGGGAGAGCCGGTCTTCTGGTTTGGCGGCGGCATGGATCTCACACCGTATTACGGATTTGAAGAAGATGCTGTGCATTTTCATCAGACCTGCAAGTCGGCGTTGGCTCCATTTGGCGACGCCAAATACCCGGCGTTTAAAACCTGGTGCGACGAATATTTTTTTCTGAAGCACCGCAACGAGGCACGCGGAATTGGCGGCATCTTTTTCGATGATTTTGCCGAAGGCGGTGTGGCGAATGGTTTTGCCCTGATGCAGGCCACGGGTGATGCGTTTTTGAAGGCCTACTTGCCCATCGTTGATCGGCGGCGTGCCCTGGCGTTTGGTCCGCGCGAGCGGGATTGGCAGTTGATTCGACGCGGCCGTTATGTCGAGTTCAACTTGGTTTGGGACCGGGGTACACACTTTGGCTTGCAGTCGGGTGGGCGTACGGAATCGATCCTGATGTCGATGCCGCCTCAGGCAAGTTGGGCCTATCAAAAATCACCAGAACCCGGCAGCGCAGAGGCGCGGCTGCTCACGAATTTCCTGCCACGCCGGGATTGGGTCTGATGCCATGCAGTGTTTTCGACAGGTTTGACACCGTTGACCCGTCATAGTCGAGCCGATCCCACAGCGCGCGATCCCGCAGCGCCCCAGCGGTTGGGTATTTTTGGGGGTTCATTTGACCCGCCACACCTGGCCCACGTCGCGCTGGCCCAGTGCGCTCTCCAGCAGTTGGCGTTGGACAAACTCCTCATCATTCCAACCGGGCAAGCTTGGCACAAAAACCGGCCTTTGACAGCCGCTCACCACCGCGTGGCCCTGTGTGAACTCGCCTTTGCCGGCTTGCCGCACACGCAGTTGGACACCCGGGAAATTCGCCGACACGGCCCAACCTACACCGCAGACACTCTGAACGAACTGCTGCAAACCGAGTCGCCGTGCGAATTGTTCCTCATCATCGGGGGTGACCAGGCGCGGGCGCTTACCACTTGGCACCGGTGGGAACAGATTTTGAAAAATGCTACAATATGCATAGCTGATCGTGCAATTGCTAAAGCAACAGATGCCAAATTTGATTGGCAATCCTTGCCCGAAGCACGCACGGAATGGCTTCCATTGCCGCTCATCCCGATCAGCGCCACCGACATTCGCCAGCGGGTAAGCCGGTCGGATGCAGTGGAAACACTGGTCGGCGATGCCGTTGCGCGTTATATTGCAGAACATCACCTTTACACCGATTGAACCCAGGAGATTTGATGAGCACCAAACCCGCTTTGAACACCGCCGTTAAAAAAGACACCCAAAAACTGCAGCGCGCCATTGTGGATGGGCTCGAAGATGTCAAGGCGCAAGACATTGTGGTGTTTGACACCGAACATTTGTCGGCATTGTTTGAGCGGGTCATTGTGGCTTCGGGCACCTCCAATCGGCAGACCAAAGCCTTGGCCGCGAGCGTTCGCGATTCCGTCAAAGCGGCCGGATTTGCGCAACCGCGCACCGAAGGTGAGTCCAACGGCGAATGGATCATTGTGGATTGTGGCCAGGCTGTTGTGCACATCATGCAGCCCAACTTTCGGCAGTATTACCACCTGGAGGAGTTGTGGGGCGAAAAGCCGGTACGCCTGAAGCTGGGCGCTTCCAAACCGGTGATCGCGAAGGCTGCTGCAACGCCTGCCAAAACCGCTGCTGTGCCGGCAAAGAATGCAGAAAGCCTGCGGCGATCCAGCGCTGCCAAAAAAGGCTTGATGGAGACTTTCCCGTCCAAGGCGCAAGTCAAAAAGGCGGCTGAGAAAGCGGCTGCCAAACCGGGCGCCAAAACTGGTGCCAAATCGGTTGCCAAAAAAGCGCCTGCCAAAAAGGCTTCGACGGGCGCCGCCAAATCGCCGGTCAAAACGGCTGCAACCAAATCAACCGGTGCCAAACGCATCGTGGTGGGCAAACCACCGGCCAAGAAAGTCGCTGCCAAAAAGACGACTGTCAAGCGCTGACATTCGCTTCACCTATTGGCTTCGCATGGCATGACCCGGCTCGCCTGGTTGCCGAAATCCAGAGCATGACATGCGCGTGTTGATCGTTGCCGTCGGCCTGAAGGTGCCCGATTGGGCGCAAACCGCTTGGGATGACTATGCCAAACGGTTTCCGCCAGAAATAAAGATCGAGCTCAAGGCGGTCAAAACCGAACCAAGAGGTTCCAAAACGCTGGATACGCTTTATGCGGCAGAGCGCTCACGCATCGAAGCTGCCATTCCCAAAAATTGCCGTGTGGTGGCATTGGATGAGCGGGGCACACCGTTGACCACCCAAGCCTTGGCGACGCGTTTAAAGGGTTGGCAATTGAGCGGCGACGATATCGCGCTGGTCATCGGTGGGCCAGACGGTTTGGCGCCCGATTTTAAAAATGCCGCGCATGAAAGTATCCGGCTGTCAGACATGACCCTTCCACATGCGTTTGCCAGAGTGTTGCTGATAGAACAACTCTATCGCGCCTGGTCCATCAATGCCGGCCATCCGTACCACAGAGAATGACTCCTTTTATTTACCTTGCGTCGCAAAGTCCACGTCGGCGGCAATTGCTGGATCAGCTTGGGGTTCGTTATGAATTATTGTTGGCGGGTGACGATGAAGATGCCGAGGCACTGGAAGTTGGCCTGCCAGGTGAAGCGCCTGCCGCCTATGTTCAACGGGTTGCCAGTCTGAAGCTGGATGCTGCCTTGCAAAGGCTTGCCAAGCGCATTTTGCCCAGTGCACCGATTTTGTGTTGCGACACCACGGTTGCCCTGGGGCGCGTCATTTATGGCAAACCCACAGACGCGGCCGATGCCGGTCGAATGCTGCAGGAACTGGGTGGTAAAACACACCGTGTGTTGACGGCGGTAGCCTTGGGTACCCGGCAAAAGCGGGAACTCGTGTTGAGTACGTCGCGGGTTACTTTTGGCGATTTCAAACGGGCAGACATCCAGGCTTATGTGGCCAGAGGTGAACCCATGGGCAAAGCCGGCGCTTACGCAGTGCAGGGTAAGGCAGCGGCTTATATCGAAAAAATCAGCGGCAGTTATTCGGGCATCATGGGTCTGCCATTGTTCGAGACAGCGCGCCTGCTGAGGGCTTTTCGGATTTTGTAATCGGATTCTTCAACCGGTAAAGGGCGGTGCAATCCGGTCAACAATACAGCTTATGCAAGAAGATATTCTGATCAATTGGTCGCCTCAGGAAACCCGTGTAGCCGTCGTTGAAAACGGTGCGGTGCAGGAGCTGCATGTCGAGCGTTCGCTGGAGCGCGGCTTGGTGGGCAATGTTTATTTGGGCAAGGTGGCCCGGGTGTTGCCGGGCATGCAGTCGGCCTTCATTGATATCGGTCTGGAGCGGGCGGCCTTTTTGCATGTGGCTGACGTGTGGCACCGCCCGCCCGAAGGCGAAAGCTTGTCTGCCGCGCGCGCCGCTCAAGTACAAATACCGATTGAGCGCCAGGTGTTTGAGGGGCAAGCCCTGACCGTGCAGGTGATTAAAGACCCAATCGGCAGCAAAGGCGCCCGGCTTTCGACCCAGATCAGCGTTGCCGGGCGTTTGCTGGTCTATCTGCCGCAAGACGACCATGTGGGCGTTTCGCAAAAAATACCGGCGGGCCAGCGCGATGAGTTGCGCAGAAGATTGCAAGCCCTGACCCAACCCCAGGGCGGCGGCTTTATTTTGCGTACCAACGGCGAAGACGCCGATGACGCCGAGTTGGGTGAAGACATCGCCTACTTGCGCAAAGCCTGGGCTCGTATCAAAG
>JANOVW010000345.1:0-1907 GCA_031417575.1 Rhodoferax sp.
CCGCGCATTTTTTCTTACCATTTTTGGGGTGAGGCGGTAGCGGTTTAAGGGCCGACTACTGGCCTGCCCTTGCTACGCGGGGCCGCGAACCAAACTAACCAAACTTCAAAAAGAACTTGCTGTAGGGTTGTTTGACCTTACCCATGGCTTCTTTTACTTTTTGAGCGTCTTGCGTGAGCAATGCGCCCTGCAGGTCGGCTACTGATTTCAGTACTGGTTTGACCAAGGCATCAAACTCCGGGTCATTGGCCAAACCTGCCGGGGCCTCTTGCGTGAGTTTTTTGGATAAATAGTCCAGCGCACCAGCCATGGCCGTGAGCTGCATCAGGCCATTGGGCTGGGCCAATATTTTGGGCCCGTTGATGAGCACCTCCTCCATCTCGGCGTGGTAGGCGTTCATGTAGTCACTGTAGACGATCACCTGGTTGCGCCGCCGCAGCTCGGCCATGATGTCGCGGGCGGCTTCGAGGGTTTCGTGGGCTGCAGTGAGTTGGTTGGCCGCAGCCTGCTCGCCCGCCTTGGCATAGACCTTGACCACATCATCCAGCGATGCCATAAATTTTCCGTCGCGGTCATAAGGTGCAGGCGGTTTGACCCCAAACTGGCTACGCAGTTGGTTCCAGCTTTGCTGCGCCTGGGCGATGGCCTGGGACGATTCGGCCTGGGAATTGCTGTTGGTTTTGAAAAGCGCCACCCGGTAAGGCCCGTAAGCCTGGGTCATGGCATCTGTAAAGGCATCAGAGGCCTGAGCAGCCGTGCCAACCAAACCGCTGGCGGCAAGTGCAAAGGCAACTGCAGTGGGTGGGATACGGGTAAAAGTGGTGAAACGGGTTTTCATGAATAACATCTTTCAAGTTAAAGATGGGTTTTGTAGAAGCGCGGTGGCGTACGCGGGGTCAGGGCTTCGCTGCGTCCAGCGCGTCACGCACACGCTTCAGGCGTGCAAACGCCTCTTGCGCCACGGCGGCGACTTCGGCATTGCCACTGAGCTGGATCATCACCAGCGGGTCAATTAGCGCCACGGCCACCTGGCCATCCGGCTCCTGGCGAACCGTGACATTGCAGGGCAACAACAAACCGATATCAGGTTCCGCAGTGAGCGCCCGATGGGCCAACGCGGGGTTACAGGCGCCCAAAATGCGATGCGCCGCGACATCAATGCCCAACTTGGCCTTCATCGTTGCCTGCACATCGATCTCGGTCAGGATGCCAAAGCCTTCGCTTTTGAGCGCGGCCGTCACCCGCTCAAGCGCCACAGAAAAATCGGCCCAGCCCAGGCTGGCATGCAGACCATACCCTTCGGGCGCTGGGTAGTTGTTGCCAACCGCTGGTGGGGCAACCGTGGTGACCTTGTTCATGATGCACTGCCTTGAATCGAATAGTGAAGATTCGATTCTGACGACAAGGAGCCGCAGGGGTGTTGACCTGCATCAATGAACCCGGCGCTTTCGCCGGGGAACCCGCCAGATCCGTCAGGCCGCGCGTTTTGCCGCGCGCACACGCTTGGGTGCAACACGCGGCGTTTTGGTCTTGACCAGCTTGAGCGGCACCACGCCCGCCGCTTTTTCAGGCACGGCAACCTGATTGGCGGGCGTCAACTTCAGCAATTCAGCATGCGCCGCCAGCATGTATTTGGCCAACTCGGGCAAATCAGGCATGGCTTTGCGGCAGGCGATCAGACCCCAATCGAGCGAACCGTTGTAACTTTCTACCGTCACGTTGAGGGCCATGCTGTGCACCACGATGCTGACCGGGTAATAGGTCAGCATTTTGGCGCCTGCCATGTAAAGCGCGAATTTGGGGCCCGGCACGTTGGAGATGGCCACATTGGCCACCGGTGGCATGCTGTTGGCCAGCCGCGAGCGGCCAAACAACGTGGCTACGCCGCTGATGAGCCAAGGTGCACC
>JANOVW010000346.1:0-1741 GCA_031417575.1 Rhodoferax sp.
CGATGCCAAAACCGGCATGGTGGGCCTGCCCGCCCTGCAGCACAGCGACGTCAACACCTTGCCCGCCCCCAAAGATGCCAAAGACCGTTATGTGGCGCTCAAAGCCGGTGACACCATCGAACCGCTCAAAGTGGTGGCTTCTGCCGCCTACGAACCCGATTTTGGGCTGGACATCAACCTGTTTGCCGACAGCCCCTCTGATTGGGGCAAGGTCTACGGCTTTGGCAACCTGCCGTTTGGCAACCCCAAACTGAGCTTTTCGACCCAGGCACCGTTTCACATGGGGTTCTACCACGAGGACAAGATTCTTTATTTGGCAGCCGGCTTCCTCAAACGAACCCTGCCGCTGATGCGCGTTAACCAGTACGCAGGTTTAGCTGCATTGGCGCACAAGACTGGCCACGCCTACTGGGCTTGGCGCTTCACCGGGCTGGCCTTGCATTACGTGCAGGATTTAAGCCAGCCCTACCACGCGTCGGTGTCACCGGGTTCATCCACCTTGGCGTTATTAGGCACCAATGCCATGGCCATGGCGGGCTTCCCGAAAATGAAAGACGACACCGTGACGTTGCTCTCCAACCGGCATTTGGCGCTGGAGCGCTACCAATCGCAGGTGTTGCAGCAAGCCGCCACAGGTGGCCCTGATCAAGCCCTGGCCAAATCACTCGGCCAATTGGCGGCCGATGCCAGCTACCCCGCCTGGGGGCCGCTGTACGTGCGTGATGTGGTTGCCAAAGAATCGTATGACTACGGCCCCAAACTGGCCAAAGCCATCATCGACAGCTTCCCGGCGAAATATGTGAACGACCCGGCATTTGATTTTGGCGCCAACGAATCGGGCGTCGACCTGATCGCCGACCTTGCAAAAACAGACCCGGCCAAACGCGCCACGCTGGACGCCGCCGCGGCCGAACTGCTC
The DNA here is from genome assembly GCA_031417575.1 of Rhodoferax sp. Taxonomy (GTDB): domain Bacteria; phylum Pseudomonadota; class Gammaproteobacteria; order Burkholderiales; family Burkholderiaceae_C; genus JANYCG01. Next base: position 920 of record JANOVW010000346.1, read on the forward strand.
ACCCGTTTTGGAGCCCACAGCCGCAATGCGCTGAGGGGGATTTTGAAGGCGGGCGGGAAGTAGCAGGTGACAGCCAATCAGCCGCTATTCGCCGTTATTCGCCGCTACTGGCCACCCCACACAAACGACCGCATCGCAATAGACGCCGCCTGGTAGTTGGTGTTGAACGACTGGACGGCTTCACCGGGGTAGACCGCGCTGGCCGCGTACAACAGCGGCAAATAATGCTCGTAACTGGGGTGTGCCTGTTGCGCCACTGCGCCAAGCGTCTGAAAGTCGGCCAGCGCTTGGAGATTACCCTGTTCGACCTGTTTGGCAACGGTGTTGTCAAACTCAATCGCCCAGTCGAAGGCCTGGTTGCTGGGCACACCAAAACGCATGGTGCGCAGGTTGTGCACAGTGTTGCCGCTGCCAACAATCAGCACGCCGCGGTCTCGAAGATCCCGCAGTTGCCGCCCCATCGCGAAATGCTCCGACGCTGGCCGGTTGTAGTCCATGCTCAGTTGCACCACCGGAATATCAGCCGCCGGGAACATGGGCTTGAGCACCGACCAGGCCCCGTGGTCCAGCCCCCAGGCCTGATTCTGCCCGAGCGGCTGCCCGGAGTCCGGCTGAACCAGGGCCTGACTGAGTTCTGCCACAACGGCGGGCGCGCCAGGCGCCGGGTACTGTTGGTCAAACAGTTCCTGCGGAAAACCGCCGAAATCGTGAATGGTTTTGGGCTGCTGCATGGCCGTCAGGTGCCAGCCCCGAGTCAGCCAATGGGCCGAAATACACACAATGAGCTTTGGTCGGGGGAATTTAGCGCCAAATTGCAGCCCC
>JANOVW010000347.1:0-2145 GCA_031417575.1 Rhodoferax sp.
GGTGTTGACGCACCCGGCCACCAGGCCTTTGATACCGGCGATAAACAGGGCATCAGACGCCGAGACTTTGCGGGTCAGGTTGTTGTCGATGGCCCACGCCAGGCACGCCCCCGCCAGGGCCAAGGGACCGATGCCTGCCGCCGTCGCCTCACCCGTCGGCCAGGCCAGCACGGCCCCGCCAGCAACAATCAGCAACATGCCCAGCACGATGCGGCGACCTGCGTTTTCTTTGAATATCCACCACGCCAGCACGGCAGTCAACACCGCTTCAAGATTCAGGAAAAGCGACGCGGTGGCCGCCGCGGTGTGGGCCAGCCCCACCATCAGCAAGAGGGGGCCCAGCACGCCGCCAAAAACAATGGCGCCAACCAACCAGGGCCATTCGTTGGCGGGGAGGTGGGTGGCCTTCCAGCGCCGGTCACGAACCAGCCGTATCAGGGTCAGGCCAACACCGCTGCCCAAATAAAGCAGCCCGGCCAGCAAAAACGGGGATGACGCGGCCAGCCCATCGCCGATCAGCTGTTTGGCAAACGGTGTGCTCGCCCCGAACAAGACGGCGGCACCCAGCGCGGGCAAGGCAGCGTGATGCAAAACCTTCATGTGAACAACTTTTGGTGGGTAGTCATCTCGAATTCGAATCGGCTACGGGCTTGATGAAGGACGTTTGCATGGGGTCACCCCAAATGGGTATGGCGTTCTGGTTTCTGCTCAGTTGCCATCGCTGCCAAACCCTGCAAGATGCCGCAGTCATCCGTGGCCTGTTCGCCGCTGCAACGCTGGCGCAAGCCAGTCAATTGTTGTTTGAGCTGGGTTAGCTCCCGCAGGCGCTCTTCGACATGGGCGATGTGCTGGTCAAAGATGGAGTTGACGGCACCGCAGTCCTCGGTGGGGTGGTCGGCCAGGTTCAGCAAGGTGTGAATTTCGTCGTGGCTCATGTCCAACGCGCGGCAGTTGCGGATGAAGCGCAGGCGCTCCAGATGGGCGGGGCCATAGATCCGGAAATTGCCTGCGGTACGGGCGGGTTCGGGCAACAGGCCTTCTTTTTCGTAATAACGCACCGTCTCCACCGTGCATTGCGCTACGTGCGCCAATTCGCCGATTTTCATGAAGGGGATACCAGAAATGTCTTGACTCTATAGTAACTTCAGGCTGTGTAATGGGTGAAATACCTCCAGAAAGTCCTCATGTCAGCTCAACCACACGAAATGTTCACCGCAGGCATTCAAACGCCCATTCGCATCCTGCAAATGGATTGCCCCACAGAAGAGGCGCTGCTGCGCGACAAGCTGAGCGGTATGGCGGGTGTGGCAGGCATGGAGTTCAACCTGATGCAACGGGTGCTGACGGTGACGCATGAACCAGCGGCTATCGAACCCATTCTGGAGGCCGTGCGTTCACTGGGCTTCACGCCCGAGATTGCCACGGGCGCGCATGCCCGAGCCGAGCCAACGCCAAAACCCGCCAAACCCTGGTGGCCGCTGGCGCTCGCAGGGGCGGCGGCCATCGGGTCTGAAGCCGCGCACTGGGCCGATGCGCCCACTTGGGTGGCTGCCGCGCTGGCCATGTTGGCCGTGCTGGCGTGCGGCATCAGCACCTACAAGAAGGGCTGGATCGCCATCCGCAATGGCAACCTCAACATCAACGCCTTGATGAGTATTGCGGTGACAGGCGCACTGCTGCTGGGCCAATGGCCCGAGGCCGCGATGGTGATGGTGTTGTTCACGATTGCCGAGTTGATCGAGGCCAAGGCGCTGGACCGGGCGCGCAACGCCATCAAGGGCCTGATGCAGTTGGCCCCCGAGCAGGCCACCGTGTTGCAGGCCGACGGCAATTGGCGCGAGGTGGCGGCAAAGTCGGTGGGCGTCAACGCCCGTGTGCGTGTCAAACCGGGTGAACGCATTGCGCTGGATGGCACCCTCGTCAGCGGGCGCTCCACCATCAACCAGGCACCGATCACGGGCGAGAGCCTGCCGGTAGAAAAGACCGAAGGCGACGCAGTGTTTGCCGGCACGATCAATGAATCGGGTTCGTTCGAGTACACCGTGACTGCTGCTGCGGGTGAGAGCACGCTGGCACGCATCATCCATGCGGTGGAAGAAGCCCAGGGCGCGAAGGCACCCACGCAAAGGTTTGTCGACAAGTTTG
>JANOVW010000348.1:0-2743 GCA_031417575.1 Rhodoferax sp.
GCCAGGGGCTTTTCAGACCTGTACCTGTTCCGCCTGTTTCGGGTGGGCGGCGCAGCGTTTTACGACGTGGGCCGCGCCTGGGGTGGCCAAAACGCCAGCCTGGCCGCCAATGGCAACACCGATTGGCTCTCCAACATCGGCGTGGGCCTGCGCATCTCCAGCACCCGCACCGCCTTCGGCAACGTGTTGCACATCGACCTGGCCGCACCCGCCAACCGGGCTGGCGACATCAGCGCGGTGCAGTTGGTGGTGAAGACGAAGGCGAGTTTTTGAGGGCTTCGGTTTTGCGTTGTGATTTTTACCCCGAAAATCAAACACTTGATGTATGATTTACGGTAATGATTGTCCGAAAAATAGAGTCTGTTATCCGTACCCGGCTGGCCACCGTTGTACCTGCCGTGGTTTTGCTGGGGCCGCGTCAAGTCGGTAAAACCACACTGGCCCGCAAGATTGCCGCTGACTGGCCAGATGGTTCGGTTTATCTGGATCTCGAACGCCCAGCAGATCGCCGCCGACTCGAAGATGCCGATGCTTACCTGAGGGCCCAGCAAGGCAAACTGGTAGTGATTGACGAGATTCAGCGCGCGCCAGGCTTGTTTGAAGTCCTGCGGGGCATCATTGATGACCGGCGGGCGGCGGGTGAGCGGTTTGGGCACTTTTTGCTACTCGGATCCGCCGCGCTGGAGTTGATGCGCCAGTCTTCAGAATCGCTGGCGGGCCGGGTAGCTTATCTGGATATGGGTCCGATAGACATTCTGGAAGCCGCCACACCACCGGCAGACTCTTCCGTCACCATGAACCGGCTTTGGTTGCGCGGCGGCTTTCCCGAAAGCCTGCTGGCCCGTGACGACACCACTAGCCTGGACTGGCGGCGCGACTTCATCCGCTCCTACCTGGAACGCGACGTACCGATGTTTGCCCCGCGCATGCCGGTGCAGACGCTGGGGCGGTTGTGGACCATGTTGGCGCATCAGCAAGGTGGCCTGCTGAATCAGGCGCGGCTGGCGGGCAGCCTGGGCGTTTCGGCACCCACTCTAAACCGGTACGCCGACTTAATGGTAGACCTGCAATTGGTGCGCCGCCTGCCCCCCTGGAGCGGTAATGTAGCGAAACGCCTGGTCAAAGCGCCCAAAGTCTATGTCCGCGACAGCGGCATTGCGCATGCACTTCTGGATCTGGAAACCTGGAACGACGTGGCGGGCCACCCGGTCGCCGGCCCCAGCTTCGAGGGATTTGTCATCGAAAACATCACCAATTGCGCGGGCCAACGCTGGCGGCCTTATTTTTACCGTACACACGACGGTGCTGAAATCGATCTGCTGCTGGAACGCGGCGGCCTGCCTGAAATTGCAATCGAGGTCAAACGGTCATCAGCTCCCAGCCCGGACAAAGGTTTTGCACTGGCCTGCGACGAACTAGGCATCACCCAGCGTTATGTCGTCTATCCGGGTGAAGAGACGTACCCGACCCGACATGGCGCACAGGCGATTAGCTTGCTGACGCTGGCCGGGCAAATGAAAGGTTCCGGAAGTTAAAACCACCAGCCTCCCGCGGTTTTATGCGGGATTAAATGCAGCTTTGAAAGCCGAACTAAAGAGCGCCTTCAAACGTCGATATTCCCGGCCCGCAGCGCGTTGGTTTCGATGAAGTCGCGCCGGGGCTCGACCTCGTCGCCCATCAGCATGGTGAATACGCGGTCGGCTTCGATGGCGTCGTCGATCTGCACGCGCAGCAGGCGGCGCACGGCGGGGTCCATGGTGGTTTCCCACAGCTGGGCGGGGTTCATTTCACCCAGGCCCTTGTAACGCTGGCGGGCAGTCGCACCTTCGGCTTGCGTAATCAACCAGGCCATGGCCTCGCGGAAGTCGGCCACTTTGTGTTCTTTTTGGCGCTCGCCCTCGCCGCGCATCACTTTGGCGCCTTCACCCAGCAAACCCCGGAAGGTGTTGGCTGCATCAGCCAGGGCTGCGTAGTCGGCTCCGTGCACAAAGTCCTGCGTCAAGGCGCTGCTTTTCACGTTGCCGTGGTGGCGACGGCTGATACGCAAAATCGGTTTGTCGGTGCGCACATCAAATTCACCCGCCACTTCGGAGCCGCTGCCCAATTCACGCAGTTTGGCTTGCAGGGCCACGGCCGAGGCTTCGGCTTCAGCCACGGTATCGAGGTTAAGTGCCACGCCGTCGGCAATGGCACGCAGCGCCTCGGCATCCATGAAGTTTTGCAGGCGCGCAATCACGGCTTGCGCCACCTGGTGTTTGCGGGCCAGTTCGGCCAGCGTGTCGCCCGACAGCGTGGCACCGTTGGCGCCACCGGTATAAACCGACGCACTCACCAACGCAATCCGCAGCAAAAAGCTGTCTAACGCGCCGGCATCCTTGAGGTACAACTCTTCTTTGCCCGCTTTGACTTTGTACAGGGGCGGCTGGGCGATGTAGATGTGGCCCCGCTCGACCAGCTCGGGCATTTGGCGGTAAAAGAAGGTGAGCAACAACGTGCGGATGTGCGCGCCGTCCACGTCGGCATCAGTCATGATGATGATGCGGTGATAACGCAGCTTGGCCACGTCAAAATCGTCATTGCCGGTGGTGCCGCCGGCTTTGCCAATGCCGGTACCCAGAGCGGTGATGAGCGTCAAAATTTCATTGCTGGTGAGCAGCTTTTCGTAACGCGCTTTTTCCACGTTCAAAATCTTGCCGCGCAATGGCAGGATGGCCTGAAATTTGCGGTCGCGCCCTTGTTTGGC
>JANOVW010000349.1:0-2475 GCA_031417575.1 Rhodoferax sp.
TGCCCGTGCAAACCGGGCACGATTTGCCCACCAGCACCGTGTACGGCACCTTCACCGCGCCAGACGGTTATTTGGTCATTGCCGCACAGATGTCCGATACCTGGCAGGCGATGGCCAGGCTGATGGGCGGCGACGCCTATGCTGCCCAGGTCGGCCACTGGAACCAGACCGAGCGCAATGCCCACCGGGAAGACATCCTGGCCCGCGTACGCGCCTGGTGCATGGCGCAAAACAGCGTGCAACACTGCTGCAGCCAGCTCGACGCAGCGGGTATCCCTGCCGCACCCGTGCAAACCATCGACAAGGTCATGACCGACCCGCAAACCCTGGCGCGCGGCATGGTGGTGGCGCAAGAGCATCCCGTTTTGGGCACCGTGCACCTGCCCAACCTGCCGTTCCGGTTTTCGGAATGCGACACCACGCCCAGCGGCGTTGCGCCGCTGTTGGGGCAACACAACCGCGAAATCGCCAGTGGGCTGGGGCTGCCAGATGCTGATATCGACACGCTGGTGAAAGACGGCGTTTTGTATGCGGAAGAGGCCGTTGGTCATCTGGCCGTGAAGGGATAATTACCCTCTTCACTTGTTCCGAGAATTCAAAATAATGGCTGACCAGTACAGTGTCATCGGCAACCCGATTGCCCAAAGCAAATCCCCCCTGATTCACGGCATGTTCGCTGCTGCAACCGGGCAGGACATGGAATACGGAAAAATCCTGGGCGACAACTTCGCTGCCGATGTGGATGCCTTTCGCGCCCGGGGCGGGCGCGGGCTGAACATTACCGCACCGTTCAAACTGGACGCTTTTGCGTACGCTACTGAACGCAGTGAGCGCGCCCAACTGGCCGGGGCTGCCAATTGCATGAAGTTTGACGGTGGCAGGGCAATCGCCGAAAATTTTGACGGGGTTGGCCTGGTGCGCGACGTGGTGCATAACATCAAAAAACCCATGGCTGGCAAACGTATCCTGATGCTGGGCGCGGGCGGCGCGGCACGGGGCGCGTTGCTGCCGTTTTTGGCTGAAAAACCGGCGTTGATGGTGATCGTCAACCGCCACCTGGAAACCGCCCAGACGCTGGCCACCATCGGGCAAGATGCGGGTGGTACGGTTCAGGCTTGCACCTATGCTGAACTCGAAGGGCAAGTGTTTGACATCGTTTTCAACGCCACCTCGGCCAGCCTGAAAAGTGAATTGCCGCCGGTACCCGTATCCGTCTTCGGCCATTGCAGCTTGGCCTATGAGTTGGCCTACGGCAAGGGCCTCACGCCTTTCCTGCGCCTGGCCCATCACGCGGGGGTCAAAACCATTGCCGACGGGGTTGGCATGTTGGCTGAACAAGCGGCCGAGGCGTTTGACTGGTGGCGTGGCGTGCGGCCCGATACCGCTGCGGTGATAGCCGCCATTACCGTGCCGCTGGTCTGAGCCCCATGGGGCCTTGCGATGAACCGCAGCACCGATGACCTGACCCGCAGCGTGCTGTCCGTGATGCAGCAAACGCCCGATGCGCGACTGCGCGAGATTATGGTGTCGCTGGTCAGCCATCTGCATGGGTTTGTGAAGGAAACGCGCCTGACCGAAGACGAATTCCGCGCAGCCACCGCGTTGCTGGTGCGCCTGGGCCACCTGAGCAACGACACCCACAACGAAGTGGTGTTGATGGCCGGCTCGCTGGGTGTCTCCAGCCTGGTTTGCCTGCAAAACCACGACCCCGATGGCAAAGGGACCACCCACAATTTGCTGGGTCCGTTCTGGCGCATGCACTCACCGCGCACCGGCAACGGCGCGTCCATCGTGCGCAGCCCCACGTCAGGTACCGCCCTGTGGGTGCAGGCCCAGGTGGTGGACGGCGCGGGCGTGGCAGTAGCCGGTGCAGAAGTCGATGTCTGGCACTGCGATGCCACCGGTTTGTATGAAAACCAGCCCGAGGCACGGGCGAAAGGGCATGCCGACATGAACCTGCGCGGCAAGTTCACCACCGATGCGCAAGGCCGTTTCGGATTTTGGAGCATCAAGCCCGTGGGTTACCCGATTCCTACCGATGGCGTGGTGGGCCCTTTGCTCAGGGCGCAAAACCGGCACGCCATGCGCCCGGCCCATATTCACGCCTTGGTGGTAAAGCCCGGTTTCGAAACGCTGATCTCGCAGGTCTATGCGCATGACGACCCCAACCTCGCCACCGACGTACAGTTTGGCGTAACACCCACCCTGACCGGGCAGTTTGTGCTCCACGAGGTGCCACCGGCCGACGGGCCGGGGTTGCAAGGGCCGTGGTACCAACTTGATTTTGTTTTCAAGATGACGGCCGGTGAATCCCGATTGCCCCGTGCGCCTATTAAATAGTTTGCCGCCACAACCCACTGATTGACCATTTGGAGTAGCCATGCTGAATAAAAAAACCCGCCAACAAGCCGCCGATGCCTTGTATGCCGCCGACAACGAGCGGCGCATCATTCCGCAGCTCAGCCAAACCTACAC
>JANOVW010000350.1:0-3852 GCA_031417575.1 Rhodoferax sp.
GAGCAGAGAGCGAGTCACGCTTGCTCAATAGTTGTGGTGAAATATTTGATGCCAACCAGGGCGAAATCGAGCATGAAAACCTGCCTCGATTGTCCGGACCGGACGATCAAGCCAAAACAGTCTGGGCCGTTTACACCAGCCTGAAGCCGGCTTTTGAAGCATTGGATCTGGAGATTGATCTGCTCGAATTGTCTGGGCGTGGTAGCTGGCAAATACGAACGGGTACCGGAGCCCAAGTACTTTTGGGCCGGGGCAGCGGAAAAGAACTGAATGAACGGGTGAACCTCTTTTTGAGTACGCTGACCCGCGTTGCCTTGCGTTACGGCAGAAAACCAGAGGCGCTTGAATCCGCTGATTTGCGCCATGTGGATGGTTACGCTTTGCGTTTGCGTGGTGTAACGACAACCAACACACTCCCCAACAAATAACACTCTGAAACGACGCAACAGGTAAAGAAATGGCAAAAGAATACAAAGACTTGGTGGTCGGCCTGGACATTGGTACCGCCAAAGTGATGGTCGTCGTGGCAGAGGTGATGCCTGGTGGCGAACTCAAGCTTGCGGGTTTGGGGGTTGCGCCCAGCAACGGCTTGAAACGCGGCGTTGTGGTCAACATTGACGCCACCGTCCAGAGCATTCAGCAAGCCCTGAAAGAGGCTGAGCTGATGGCAGACTGCAAAATACAGCGCGTGTACACCGGCATTACGGGCAGTCACATTCGGGGCATCAACTCCAGCGGTATGGTGGCGATCAAAGACCGTGAAGTCACACAGACGGATGTCGCACGCGTGGTTGAAACCGCCAGGGCCATTAATATTTCGACCGACCAGCGCCTGCTTCTGGTGGAGCCCCAGGAGTTTGTGATTGACGGGCAGGATGTGCGTGAACCGATTGGCATGAGTGGCATACGCCTGGAAGCCAAAGTGCACATCGTGACCGGCGCCCAAAGTGCAGCGGAGAACATTGTCAAATGTGTTCGCCGATGCGGGCTTGAAGTCGAACAGTTGATGCTGAACCCGTTGGCCAGCAGCTTGTCGGTATTGACTGATGACGAGCGTGAGTTAGGTGTTGCGGTTGTCGATATTGGCGCTGGCACTACCGATTTGGCCATTTTCACGAACGGTGCAATCCGCCATACAGCCGTGGTGCCGATTGCCGGCGATCTGATCACCAGTGATATCGCCATGGCGTTGCGCACCCCCACCAAAGACGCAGAAGACATCAAAGTTGAGAGTGGTTGCGCCAAGCAACTTCTGGCCGACCCCGATACCCAGGTTGAAGTACCTGGGTTGGGCGATCGTGGGCCGCGGATGTTGGGCAAGCAGTCGCTGGCGGGTGTGATTGAACCACGTGTCGAAGAAATATTCTCCCTGGTACAGCAAATCATCCGCAGCTCAGGCTACGAGGAAGTCCTCTCCAGCGGGATCGTACTTACCGGTGGCGCCAGCGTCATGCCGGGCATGGTCGAGCTGGGCGAAGACATTTTTCTCAAACCAGTGCGCCGGGGAATACCCAAGTATTCCGGTGCCTTGTCAGACATGGTGGCGCAGGCTCGCGCTGCGACTGTCATGGGTTTGCTTGAAGAGGCTCGCATCGCCCGCATGCGTGGATTCAAGGTAGCGCAAAAAAACGGATCGATCAAGACAGCGTATGGACGCGTCAAAGACTGGTTTGTGGGGAATTTTTAGCCATGAAATACCCGCTTTGGTTAGCACGGGGCAGCCCCCATTGGCGATGGCGATGCGCAGATCCACCGCTTTCCAACAGAAAGAAAACGGAAGCGTTCAGGAAAAAATCGGTTTGAAAATAGTTCGGCAACTGCAATTTGGAGATCAACATGAGCATTGAAATGATTGAGGAAGAAACGTTTAACCTGGGCACACAAATCAAGGTGATTGGTGTGGGCGGCGGGGGCGGCAATGCCGTTGAACACATGATTGGCTGTGGCGTGCAAGGGGTTGAGTTCATCAGTGCCAACACCGATGCACAAGCCCTGAGCCGCAGTGCTGCACACAAAACCATTCAGCTGGGTAGCACCGGCTTGGGCGCCGGAAGCAAGCCAGATAAAGGCCGCGACGCCGCAGAGACCGCGTTGCAAGACATTCGTGACTCCATAGCGGGCGCACACATGTTGTTCATCACCGCTGGCATGGGTGGTGGCACCGGCACCGGGGCTGCTCCGGTAATCGCCCGTATTGCACGTGAAATGGGCGTACTCACGGTAGGTGTGGTCACCAAACCGTTCGAGTTCGAAGGTGGCCGACGCATGTCCAATGCAGATGCCGGTTTGGCGGAGCTTGAAGCGAATGTCGATTCGCTGATCGTTGTGCTGAATGAAAAGTTGCTGGAGGTACTGGGCGACGATATCACCCAGGATGAAGCTTTTGCCCACGCCAATGATGTGCTGAAAAACGCCGTTGGCGGCATTGCCGAGATCATCAACGTTCCTGGGCATGTCAACGTCGACTTTGAGGACGTGCGCACCGTGATGGGCGAGCCTGGCAAGGCCATGATGGGAACTGCCATTGCAAATGGCCCAGACCGTGCCCGCATCGCAGCCGAGCAGGCCGTTGCATGCCCATTGCTTGAAGGCATCGATTTGTCGGGTGCCAAGGGTGTCTTGGTGCTGATCAGCGCAGCCAAAGGATCGCTGAAACTGAACGAGTCCAAATTGGCCATGAACACCATTCGCGCCTACGCCTCTGCCGATGCACATGTGATTTACGGCACGGCTTATGATGACGAGCTGGGCGACAGCATTCGCGTGACGGTGGTTGCCACGGGCTTGAGCCGCCAAGGTGTGCGCCGTGCGCCCAAGCTCGAAGTGATGCCGACTGAAGTTCGTCGCACCGGTACCGATAACGTGCCGTTCAATATCCCCACACTCAACCAGGTGGTCGGCTCGATGGCCACGGCACCCCAGTCACTGATGGGGCAGGCGGATTACGGCAGCATGAGCACACCTGCCGTCTGGCGCGGACGCACGTCAGCCGCCTCCAAAGTTGATGCATTGGCCAGCGGCGGAATGGATGACATCGAAATCCCCGCGTTCCTGCGCAAACAGGCGGATTAAACTGGCCCCCACGCTCCGCCGTTTCACGGGTCGCTGCCCCCCGAGGGGGCTGCTTTTCACCTTGGGGCGGCCCGGCGGTGAAACCTTGCCCCCCAACGCGCCACACTTTGTAAAATAGGCCTGTGATCAAGCAGCGTACGCTCAAATCTCTCACCCGCGCGGTCGGCGTGGGGCTGCACAGCGGGCAGCGGGTGGAGCTCACGCTGCGACCGGCTGCACCCGATACCGGCATTGTGTTTCGGCGGGTCGATTTGCCCGAAGTGGTGGATATTCCAATGATCGCTACCTCGGTCACCGATACGCGCCTGGCTACTCGGGTTTCCAACGGCAGTGCGCGGGTGTCTACGGTTGAACACCTCATGTCCGCGTGTGCCGGCCTGGGCATCGACAACCTGTTCGTTGACATCACGGCAGAAGAAGTGCCGATTCTGGATGGATCGGCCGCTTCGTTTGTTTTTTTGCTGCAAAGCGCCGGCATCGAGTTCCAGAACGTGCCGCGCCGGTTCATCCGGGTGCTTGCACCGGTAGAGATACGGCTGGGTGAAGGGTACCAGGCCCGTTGGGCACGACTTGACCCTTTTCACGGCTACAAACTGAGTTTCGAGTTCGATTTTGACCACCCGGCGGGTGTTTCCACTGGCCAGCGGGATGAGTTCGACATGAGCCGCGATTCGTATTCGCGAGACATCGCGCGAGCCCGAACCTTTGGTTTCACCCGTGATGTCGAACACATGCGGGTGAACGGTTTGGCACTGGGCAGCGGGCTGGACAACGCCATCG
>JANOVW010000351.1:0-3300 GCA_031417575.1 Rhodoferax sp.
CCGCCGTGCTGGGCAACCAGTGCAACTACACCATCGGGCATTATTTCGGCCCCAAGGTGTTTCAGTGGGAAGACTCGAAATTCTTTAACAAACGGGCCTTCAACCAAGCGCACGACTTTTACGAGAAATACGGCGGCATCACCATCGTGGCCGCCCGCTTCATGCCTTTCTTGCGCACCTTTGCCCCCTTTGTGGCGGGCGTAGCCCAAATGACACGCGCCAAATTTACGTTTTATGACGTGACCGGCGGCGCGCTGTGGGTGGGTGGCATCGTCACCATCGGTTATTTCTTTGGCAATATCCCCTTCGTCAAGCTGCACCTGGACAAAATCATCTGGGCGATGATTTTTATCCCCGGCTTATTTGTGCTTTTGGGGGCGTGGAAGGCAAGGCGGAAGAGCTAACGCTCGACAGTGACGATATGCGCTTGGATCTTGCCCTCCACTGCGCCGGAGCCAAACTGCATGCGAATGGCCGCTGCTGCGGCAAGCGTTGCTTCAATCAAACCCGAGGGCTTGCGCGCTTCGATCTCGCTTTTAAGCAGCGTGCCCTGGCAATACGCCATCGCTGGAATTCCGGCAGAAACCGCTCGGCTTTTCGCCGCCAGCGTATCGATGCTGGGCAAATGGGTGAAACCACCGTCGGCCAAATGCTGGGCGATCACCCCGGTGTCGCTGTACCCATGTGGCACCCGCAACATGAAACGGGGCGGGTCGTCGGGGAACATCTCCTCTAACGCTAGGGTCACGGTTTCGGCAAACTCGTTTTGGTCGATCTTGTCCCACACGTTGAAGATGAACGTTCCACCCGGGCGCAGGACACGTTTGGCCTCTGCAAATGCTGCGGGTTTATCCGGAAAAAACATTGCGCCGAATTGGCAGATGACCAAGTCAAAGGTTTCGTTGGCAAAGGGCAGTTTCATCGCGTCGGCCTGACGCCATTCGACTGGGCGGCTGGTGCCCACTACGGAAGCACGGTCGATCATGGCCTGGTTCAGATCGGTCGCGACGATTTGAACGTCGGGCGCCAAGGAATTGGCAAGCCACCGGGTAACGACGCCTGTTCCGGCGGCGATCTCAAGCAGGCACGATGGCTTGCAAATCGCGACGCGGGAGGCGAGATCAACCGCATACGGCTCAAAGATCAACGGAACCATGTACTCGTCGTATAGATGCGGAATTGATCCGGTGAAAAGCCGGTCACCTTCGGAAACGTGCATGGAACCTCCGGGTTGATGGGTAAGCAATTGTGTTGACTTGATGTGCCCGGCGCGCCTTACCCGCGGCGAACGGCCAAAAACACGCCAACTGACATCAGAAGGAGGCCTGCCGATCTCTGCAAAGTGATGGTGCGTATGGGCGCACCCAGCAGGCCAAATTGATCTATGGCCGCCATGGAAATAAGCTGGCCCAGAAGCACAAAGGCAACTGCATTGCCGACGCCGAACTTTGGCGCTACCCAGGTGACGCTGAGGACATAAAAGGCGACGAACACACCGCCCAGATAAAAATAAAACGGGGGTCTGACTTCCGGAAATGGCCTCAGGCCGCCCTCTACAGCGAAAAGGAAAACAACCGAAATAGTCAATGCGACCAAAAACAGAACAGAGGCTGCAAACCCCGGGCTACCGTACCTGGCACCCAAGCCCGAACTTAGCGCCGCCATAACGGGAATGCCAATACCCGTAGCAAGCATGAGCGATGCGAAGAAAAGTTGGTTTTTCATTGGCTAGGGTCCTTAGGGTTAGTTCAACACCGCTACGCCGGATGATCGAATACTCGGTGCCCTCTTTAATGGGCGAAACGGATCGTTCATATACACCGCGTCAGACATTGCTGAGAAGGCTTAGGGGCTTTCGCCCTTGGCTTGGCCAATCAGACCCTTTAGTAGCAGAAAAAGGGGTGGGAACGATATCGGTGCGCTTTCTCCATGCTCACGGAGAAACTTTGACTCCGGAAGGGTGGCCTCGTTTGCTTGCGACACGACTCGATTTCCCGAGAGACTGAGAACGTTTCTATAGTGCGGAATTCCTTGGGCTTCAAGTTTGACGGGATCAGTAAGCAGGCCTGGCTCTCGCAGACTTTTGTCGAAATTCTTTGCAGCAAGCTTCTCGCGGCGATACATTTTGGCTCGGTCTGTCAGTCTGTTCGTGATGAGTATCGAATACTCAATAAGTACGGAATTCAGGTCACGTAAGAAGAAGGTAGCCGCAGTCTGAACTAGCGTCTCGGTTTCAGAACCGGCCGGATACAAGGAACGGATAATGTTGTGCACGCCCTGCAGCCACAACGGCTCCACGCTAATGGCGTTGAATAGGTCTTTTGTGCGAGCGAGAGACTGCGGGGGCATATTTGGCCTATGGCAATGTAACCTCAAAGAAATCGTTGGGCAAGCACCGGCCTGGATTCATTTCCGCGCAGCACTCCCGTCACCAAACCGCAGCACATTGCGCCCTCGCCGCGCTGGGCGGGTGGCGGGTCATATACCCGCAGAGACAAACACAATCACTTTTTAGGCGCAGTACGCAGCAACTCGGCCAGTTGATCGCGGTAAAACCGTGCCTGCCCCGTCGTGCCATGGCCAGCCGTGTCAGCACTGCCCGGAATCAGGTGATAACGGGCACCCGGAATACGCTTAAGCGCTGCGTCCATCAGCCCGGTTTCAGGCGGGTTGCGTTCATCATCAGCCGAGTTCACCACCAACACGGCGGCGCGGATTTTTTCGATGTCCGCAGACGGGTCGTAATCGCGCGAACTGTCCCACTGGTAGAGATGGTCGTTGGCGTCGCCCGTGTACGGCGCACTCAGACGCGCGTCGAGCAGGCGGTTGGCAGCGGCAGCGGTGGGTGCGGCTTTGGCCAGGGCCTGGTTGCCCCCATTGGTGCCCACGCCGTAAAAAACCGAGGCAACGGCTGCGCTGCGCGGTTGCTTGGCGTAGTTGCCGCCCATCCACTCGGGGTCATTGCGGATCGAATCGACGATCAGGCGGCGCATCATCCAGTTGCGGCTCGACATGGCCGTGGGTTGCGAAGCCATGGGCATGATGGCGTCCATCATGTCGGGGTAACGCGTGCCCCACACCCAGCTTTGCATGCCGCCCATCGAGTTGCCGGTAACCAGGCGCAGCCGTTTGATGCCAAAGTGCTCGGTGATGAGCCGGTATTGCGCGTCGACCGTGTCGTTGTAGTTGTAAAGCGGAAAGGCGGCCTTGAGCCCGTCAGAAGGTTTGCTGGATTTGCCGGTGCCCACCGAATCGGGCAGGATGATGAAATATTTGGCGGCATCCAAGGGCTGGCCTGCG
>JANOVW010000352.1:0-2958 GCA_031417575.1 Rhodoferax sp.
TGCCGGTGCTGCTGATGGCGGGCCGCTCACCACACACGCTGCACGGCGAGTTGCCCGGTTCGCGCGACAACTACGTGCATTTTGTGCAAGACCCGTTTGACATCGCCAGCCTGGTACGGCCTTATGTGAAGGGGGAATACACCTTGCCCAGCCGCGTGGTGGCCCTGCTGGATGCCTTGGCCCACGCCTGCAGCATGGCAGTGTTTGAGGCCTCACCGACAAGCCTGTGTATGCCGCGCAGCTCACCGTGTTTTGGCGGCTTTGACCCCGATGCCGCAATGGCAGATGCCGATGTCTGCCTGCTGATCGACGTGGACGTGCCCTGTCTACCCAAATATACCCAACCCAACCCGGTCACCCACTGGACGCTGCTGGACACCGACGTTCGCAGCCGCCTGGCGGCCATGGCCGTGACGACCGACAGCGGCGATTCGGCCAGTTTTGCCAAAACCATCGCAACCGAACTGGAGCTGTGGGCCATCGTAGCCAAAGCCGCCAACATCAAGGCCGCGCAGTAGCTCAATCACCCCGGGGGAAACGGCTCACGTTCGTGTTTTCATTGGTAGCCTAGACCCATCACGTAGTTGCGCAGCAGCGCCTCTTCGTAGTTGCCAGCTGCCAGAAGCGCTCGCAACCCGTCGCGTGCATTCAGTACCCCCGTTGGTTGGTTGTCAGCTCCCATTAGCAGCACGTGAATGAGGCCGCGCACGTGCATTGTCGCTAGTACATCGGACAGCAACTCCTCTGGCACGCAGGTTGTGAAATCTTTCGTCATCACGTCCCCTGCTTGGGTTGTGAAGAAGTCGGCCTGGCCCATACCCAAGCGCCTAACCAGTATGGTTTCGGTGATGATGCCCATTGCCGCACCCGCCGCATCACACACCACCACGACGCTGATTTGTGCGCTGGACAAGCGCGCCGCCACTTCTACGAGGATCGCGTTCAATGGCACGGTAAACAGCCGCGAGCCAGTGATCGATTGCAGGCTACTGACCTGCAGGGGCGCTGCCGCACGCGCCTCCGCTGCGACCACTGGCGGGCTTTCGGGGCTACCCGTATCGGGAGTAAGGGGTGGCTGCGTAGTCATACCGCAAGGGCAGTTTCAAGCTGCGCTTTGTACATTGCGCAACGGCCCTCCAGGCCGCGCTGAGGAGCCTCATTGCGAAGGTGAAGTACGGTTCGACCACCCGGGCCTTGGTGGGAGCGCAAGCCGCCAGGTTGACCTGCGGGCATGTCCTTGATCGAAGAGGCGCTGGCAGCCACAGACTCACCGTGCTGCGCCCGTTCCTTGTTGACGACTCGCGCAGCAATCTCTTGAGCCACAGGCTCAGGCTTGCCACCGTCAAGCAAGCTGTTCTTGATGGGTGTGTACTGACGTTTGCGCTTGGCGCTCCAGACAATTTTCGGCATGACAAATCCTTGGGGGAGTAAATTGGGCAAGAGAAATCCTGGCCATTGATCCGACCGGGAGCTATTCTTTGGGGATGCGCCAGCAGGAACGGGCCTCCTCAAAACCCGGGGCGGTTCACTGACGCTAATTCACGATCAACACATTGACCGTGGCGACCTGGAACGAGTCATACGTGGACGTCGCCACCAAGGTGATGGGAACCGATGCCGGCAATGCGTACTGTGCGTAAGTGTTTAAAGCCACAGCGGATTCACTCAGGTTGATGGTGTTGATATCCACGCCTGCGTAGTACACCTGCGCACCATAAGTGACGGCGGTTCCACCGATGAAGATGTTCCAGACCACGGGCTCGCCGGCATCGAGATTGAGGGTCTGGCCTGCATGAATAGCAAGGTCGAGTGATCCACCCGGTGCAATCGGAAAATAGCTGCCCGGCTGCCCACCTACCGTCACACCAATGTTCAGGTTACCGGCAGGGCGCACATACCCGCCCCCACTTCCGCCCCCGCCGCATGCGCTCAACAGCAGCGGTATTGAGACCGCAGTGGCCATCAGGAAATGCCGACGCCTGAAACTTCCGGAATCCGACGGGCTGATGCGGCGCACGGCCGTGTTTTTTTGAATGGTGAACATAACTGGCTTTCATGAAGTGGATCGGGCCTTAACCCACCAACTGGGTCTTGACGGATTCTTGAGCCCCGAAAGCGTTCGGTCTGTTCGATAGCGAACATGGGTCAGTGCATGGCGCACATTTCGTTGAAATTGGTGGGAATTTAGATCAGACGCCCCCGTGAAATTTGATTGACCTTGCCCCCGAAAAACGAACGCCATAGTCGATGCAAAAAATCAGAAATTGGAGAATAAGAAATAAGTAAGGGAAACGATGGGCAGCCGTGTGGCAAGTACAGGTTGGAATACATGCTGGAACCGGTCCGACTGGTCAAGGGCAGGCAGGTCGACGCAGAACGCATACGTGGAGAGTTTCGCCGGCACCTTCATGGACGAGCGCGTGGACGAGAACTGGTTCGAACCGCTGGCCCAGGCTCGCCAAGCCAAGTAGCACCGCTATCGCCGCCCGCCATTGCCTTTCGTCGAATGTGGCGTCATGGCTCGTCCGTCAGTCGCAGCCATATCTCGTTGCGCCGCATGAACCAGGGCGTGTAGGGTGCGTTGAAGCGGGAGTAAACGGGTTCGCCCGACCACACCAGATTGGCTGAGCGTGCGGCTGTCTTCAATTTCTCCAGGTGCTCGTTGTAATTGGACTCGGACCAGAAACCCGAGTAGCGTATGACTGCCACTCTGGCAGGTGGAATCTCCCTCAGCCTGACCCGTGCGTCCAAAGGCTCGGGCGCCGTTGCCAGAGAAACGTCGCCGGGCAACACGAACTGGACCAAAAAGCCCTCGGGCACGACTGACTGGGTGACTGGTGCCGTCATCGCCAGCTTGATGGGCACGGCAGTTTGCGTGACCGGGGCAGTCATCGCCAACTTGCGCTCACCCTTGTTTTTGCCAAAGATATAGCCCGCCAGGATCGGAAACGCCTGGTT
>JANOVW010000353.1:0-7059 GCA_031417575.1 Rhodoferax sp.
GCCTTCTTGCACAAAGATGCGGGCACACTCCCGTGCGCCATACAGCATGGTGGTGGCTTCGGTGTGGTGGTTCAGGCCGGCATCACTCCAGTAATCCATCACCATCGCCACGTCCATATAGTTGCTGGCAATTCGGCTCCCCGGGCCCGGTGTGTAATCGGTGGGGCGCAGCCCGGCTTCTATATGGCGGCGCCGGTAAATGGTTTGCGCCAGCGCGTCCGAGAGGGTGATGGGCGATACGCCTGAAGGGCCGGCCAGGCACTTTTGCAGGCCAGCCGTTACCGCATCAACCTGCCACGCATCGACCGGCAACGGCGTGCCGCCGCACGAGGCAGTGGCATCGACCTGCAGCATGGCACCGTAGCGGTGGCACAGTTCGCCCAGCCCAGCCAGGGGTTGCAGCATGGTGGTGGAGGTGTCGCCCTGGCAGACGGCCACCAGTTTGGGTGAAAAACTTTTCAGCGCGGTTTCGATTTGCGCCAAGTCAAACACAGTGCCCCAGGGGGCCTGAATCACCTGCACCTGGGCTCCGCAGCGCTGGGCAATTTCATCCAGCAGCTGGCCAAAACGGCCAAAACTGCAGACCAGCACCTTGTCGCCGGGCTCAATGGCGCTCATCATCACCATTTCGATGGCGGAGCGGGCCGTGCCGTCCAGCACCAGGGTCCAGTCGTTGTTGGTTTCAAAAAACGTGCGGTACAGCGCCATGGTGTCGCGCATGAAGCCCCGGAATTGCGGATCAAACTGGCCCAACAACTGCGACGACATGGCTTTGAGCACACGCGGGTCGGCGTTGATCGGACCGGGGCCCATCAGCAGGCGCGGGGCCGGGTTGAGTTCGTCCAGGGCGGAAGCGGGGTTGGCCAATCGCGACAGGGCAGGCAGCATGGTGGGGTCTCGCAAAATGTCGTTCATCGTGGCGAATGTGCTGGAACCGGATGGAAACCAGTAGACGCGTCGTTGGTAAAGTGTATACAATTTTTGCATCGCCCTCAACCTCCCCACGAATTGCAACGCCGTCGCCTTGCAGCGCACCAAACACTGCGTTTGACGCTGGCGTTGCCCACCCCGCTTATGCCCGCCCAGAACCTAACCCTTCACAGCACGGCGTTTATTCACGCCAATTTGTACAAAGACTCGGTCGCCCTGATGCGCGTGGCCCAGCAGTTGTTGGCCCTGCCTGAGGTGGTGAATGCCACCCTGCAAATGGGCAACCCGGCCAACAAGGAGATCCTGCAAGAGGCCGGGTTGCTCACCCCGGCGGTGAAAGATGCGGGCCCCAGTGACATCATGGTGGTGGTACAAGCCCACACCGCTGCCGCCTGCGCCGCCGCCGTGGCCCACGCCCAACTCAGTCTGGCAGGGCAAGAAAAAACCGTGGCGGGCGCGGCACAAGAAGCCATGCTGCCGCGCACCATCGGGATGGGCCAGGCCCACTTGGCGGATGCCAACCTGGCCCAAATCTCGGTGCCAGGCGCTTATGCGGCTGCCGAAGCGCTCAAGGCGGTCAAAGCCGGGTTGAATGTTTTTATGTTCAGCGACAACGTGCCGCTGGCGCAAGAAGTGGCGCTCAAACAAGAGGCGGTGAAACGGGGCGTGTTGGTGATGGGCCCTGACTGCGGCACCGCCATCCTGAATGGTGTGCCGCTTGGGTTTGCCAACCATGTGCGCCGGGGCTCGATTGGCCTGGTGGCGGCTTCGGGTACCGGTTTGCAAGAAGTTACCACCCAAATCCACCGCATGGGCGCTGGCGTGAGCCATGCGATAGGTACCGGTGGGCGTGATGTCTATGCGCAGGTGGGCGGTGCCACCATGTTGCAGGGCATTGCCTTGCTGGCCGCCGATGCGGCCACCGCCGTCATTGCCATCGTCTCTAAACCACCCGCACCGGCGGTGGCAGCGCAGGTCTTGCAGGCCTTGGTGGCTGCGGGTAAACCGGCCGTTGTGCTGTTTTTGGGGGCTGATTTGAAATCGCCCGCGCGGCATGTCCGGGTGGTGCACACGCTGGTGGATTGCGCTGCCCAAGCGGTGCGCTTGGCCAAGACCAAAAAAGCGCCCAACGCGGTGTATGCCATCCCGTCCAAACCCCGCTTCAAGGCCACCCAAAAATACCTGCGGGCTTTGTATTCGGGCGGCACTTACGCATCCGAAGCACAAATAATCTGGGCAAAACTCGGCATGAAGGTTTGGTCTAACGTGCCAATGGACAAAGCCCTGGCGCTGGCCAATCCCCGCCAAGCCAGTTTTGGCCATACCGCGCTGGATTTGGGCGACGATGAATTCACCGTGGGTCGGCCCCACCCCATGATTGACCAGGCGGCGCGTATTGAGCGGCTGTTAAAAGAGGCCGACGACGAGAGCGTGCGTGTGATCGTGCTGGACGTGGTGATTGGCTGGGGCGCCCACGCCAACCCTGCCGCCGAACTGGCCCAGGCGATCGTGCAAGCCAAAAAAATCGCCGCCAGGGCCAGAAGGCACCTCGCAGTGATCGGCTTTGTCTGTGGCACCGAACAAGACCCGCAGGTGCTGGCCCGACAAGAAGCCGTCTTGCAACAAGCCGGTATGGTGCTGGCCGGCAACAGTGCCAACGCAGCTTGGCTGGCCGGGGAGTGGCTGCGGTGACTACCCCCGCCAACACCAACGCGGGCCAGGTCGCCGCCGCGGCCGAACGGCCTCAATCCAATATGCCCAATAAACCCAAGCGCTTGGTGAAACGCGTGAAAAAGAGCGCCCTCAAACGGGTTGTCGTGGCGCTGGGCGGCAATGCCGCCTATCCGCCCACCATTACCGGCACCGCTGAAGAGCAACTCGAACTGATGCGCGAAGTCTGCGTGCATTTTGTTGACATCATCAAGGCCGGATGGCAGCTGGTGCTGACACACGGCAACGGCCCGGTGGTCGGCAATATCTTGTACCGCATGGCCAAAACGGCCGATGAGCTACCACCGATGCCAATGGACGTGTGTGTCGCGCATTCGCAAGGCGGCATGGGTTATATGCTGCAGCAAAGTTTTGCCAATGTGCTGCATGACCACGGCATGAATGCGGTGGTGTCATGCGTCATCACCGAAGTGCAAGTGGATGCCGATGACCCGGCGTTTCAAAACCCGACCAAGCCGGTGGGCAAGTTTTTCAAGGAAGCCGAAGCCAAAAAACTCGCCCGCAGTTCCGGCTGGTTTTTTGCCGAGGATTCAGGCCGCGGCTGGCGACGCATGGTGGCCAGCCCCAAACCGCGCAAAATTCTCGATTTACCCACCATTGACGCGTTGCTGGAAGCCGGTGTGTTGCCAATTGCCTGCGGCGGCGGCGGCGTGCCCGTCATCGTGACGCCTGAAGGGCACATCAAGGGCGTGGCCGCGGTCATCGACAAAGACCTGACCAGCGCCATGTTGGCAGCGCATCTGCATGCCGACGCACTCATCATGCTCACGGGCGTGGAACAGGTGGCGGTCGATTTCAACAAGCCCACCCAGCGTTGGCTGGATCACATGACGTTGGCGCAAGCGCGCCAACACGCGGCCGATGGCCAGTTTCCACCAGGCAGCATGGGGCCCAAGATTGAAGCCGCCATCACCTACCTGCAGGAATCACCCGAGGCCAACCAGAATGGCGTGGTCATCATCACGTCGCTGGAAAAGGCCTTTGAGGCCTTGATGGGCCGGGCCGGTACCCACATCACAGTCGGTGCCAAACCGGCGGCCAGTTCGCCACCCTCCCCGGCTCCGGCCACTACGCACTAAGCGAGATGCCGCCGAGATGATGCCAAGATGACGCTGCAAAAAATACCCGGTTTTGAATCCACCGCCTACGCCTATCAAGGTGGCCGGGTGGTGTGGGCGGGTTTGCAGCCTGCCACCGATCACCCGCGTAACGCCTGGGCGCCCTGGAAGCCACCGGTTCTGGCGCAAGCGTTGGATACCACCCGCTTGCAAGCGGGTGCCGCCACATGTTTGGCCTTGTTTTCGCCTGCCATTGGACAGCAGCCTGCTGATGCACTCCTCATCCGTCACATCCCCTATACCGCAGTGGCCAAGGGCCTGCTGTTGTGGCTGACGGGTCAGGCCCTGCCGTTCCCGCTGAACCACGCCGCCCCCCGATTCGATTCGGTTCGCCACACCCTGCTGCAGCATGACTTGCCAGCGTTTGCCGAAGCGGCAAAGCGGCTCTTGGGTTTGGGCCATGGGCTCACCCCCAGCGGCGATGATTTTGTCGGCGGCATCATGTTCACCTTGTCTCACCTGCGCCATGCGTCTCCCGCACAAGCGTGGCTGGGCGGGTTGCCCCAGGTGGCTCGCCAGCTCAATCAGGCAGCAGCTGCATCGACCAATGTGATCAGCGCTGCTTTGCTTGAAGACCTGTTGGCGGGCAGCAGTTACCGCGTGTTGCACGCGCTGCTGGCCGCGTTGGATAGTCAGGACGATGCCTCCATTCAATTGGCCAATGCCGACTTGCTGGCGTTGGGTGCATCGTCAGGTGCCGATTTGTTGGCCGGCGTATTGGTGGCACTGACGACGCTGACTTCACCGACCTCATCTACCTCGCCGCCTTTCTTTCATCCGCAGCCTACCCGACATTAATTCACCTTCCTTGTTTGCCATGACCCTGCTTTCCAACTCCCTTTTGTCGCAACCGCCTGCCGTGCTGAACATCGGCATCGATGGTTTCAATGACAGCGTCACCGCCCATGGTGGCACCTTGACCAATCTGCAATGGCAACCCCCCGGCAATGCCGACCCGGTTTTGGCCTGGCAGTTGGCGCAATTGATGGGCGACCCGCGCATTGAGGCCGCCAATGCCGAAGCGACAAAACGCATCATCAACGCCCGCCCGATGTGGGAAGACATCCCCCTTCGGGCCGATGGCGTGTGGCCGCAAATGAAGGGCGCACGCCTGCTCTTGCATGCGGGCCCACCCGTAGCCTGGGCCGACATGTGTGGCCCCATGCACGGCGCGATGATCGGCGCCGTGTTGTACGAAGGTTGGGCCGACACGCCGGACAAAGCCAGCAAGATGCTTTCCAAAGGTGAGGTTGAATTTGCCCAGTGCCATGACTTTGATGCCGTGGGGCCCATGACCGGCATCATCAGCGCCTCCATGCCGCTCATCAAAGTGCGCGAAGCCACCAACGGCAACATCGCCTATAGCAACATCAACGAGGGCATTGGCCGTTGCCTGCGGTTTGGCGCCAATGGGCCCGACGTCATCCAAAAACTCAAATGGTTCGAAACGGTACTGGCACCGGTGCTCCAAGCCGCTGTGCGCCACAACGTTGACAAAACCGGTGGTATCGATTTGAAGGCCATCCAATCACAAGCGCTGCTGATGGGCGACGAAGTGCACAGCCGAAATGCGGCTTCCACCGCCTTGTTTTTCATGCAACTGGCCGTGCCGCTGGCCGGGCTGAACTTGGCCAAATCCAGCGTGACGCAAGACCATATCCATCTGACGCTCGACTTCCTGGCCAAAAACTCGCAGTTCTTTTTGAACTTCTCCATGGTGTCGTGCAAAGCCATCATGGACGCGGCGCACGGCATTCCGTTCAGCACCGTGGTTACGGCTACCGCCCGCAACGGCACCGAAACCGGCTTGCGTGTCAGTGGCATGGGCAAACAATGGTTTACCGCCAAGTCTGACTTGCCGCAAGGCCTGTTCTTCCCCGGCTTCTAACAAGAAGACGCGTGCCCCGACATTGGCGACAGCGCCATCACCGAAACTGCCGGTTTTGGTGGGTGCTCGTTCGCCGCATCGCCCGCGCTCACGCTGCTGGCCGGTGGCACGGTAGGCGACGCGGTGCGCTACAGCCGTGAGATGTATGAGATAACCTGTACCAAAAACCCGGCACTCAGTTTGCCCGCGCTGGATTTTGCCGGTGCACCTTGCGGCATTGATGTACGCAAAGTGGTCGACACCGGTATTCGTCCGCTGGTCACCACCGGAATTGCCCACAAAGAGGCCGGTGTCGGGCAAATCGGTGCGGGTGTGGTGCGCGTGCCGATGCAGGCCTACGTGAAAGCACTGGGCGCCATCGCCAACCAGTTTCTGAAAACCGAATAGTCAAGGAATTCTCATGCGCCAAACCCTCACCTCTCCGCGCGGCATGGTTACCGCGCCGCACCACCTGGCAGCCAATGCCGCGTCATCTGTTTTACGGGAACGTGGCAACGCCGTCGAAGCCATGGTAGCCGCCGCCTCAACCATCGCCGTGGTGTACCCGCACATGAACGCTATCGGTGGCGATGGCTTCTGGATCATTTCTGAACCGGGCCAAGAGCCCGTCGGTATCGATGCGTGTGGGCGCGCGGCGGGCCTGGCGACGATTGATTTTTACAAATCCAAGGGCCTTGCAGCGATTCCGGGGCGTGGGCCGTTGGCTGCGAATACGGTTGCCGGCGCTATTTCGGGCTGGAAGGAAGCGCTGGTTCATTCAACCCGCTTGGGCGGCACATTACCCGTGTCGCGCCTGCTGCAAGATGCCATCTGGTACGCGCAAAACGGCGCCCCCGTCACACAAAGCCAGGTGAACTTCACCACCAAGTTCTTGCCCGAACTCGGCCATCAGCCGGGGTTTGCCACGCAATTTTTGAACGGCGCAGACATTCCGACGGTAGACACGCTGCGCAAATATCCGGCGTTGGGCAACACCTTGCAGGCACTGGCCCGCAATGGCCTGGACGACTATTACCAGGGCGACATCGCCCACGCCATTGGTGCCGAACACGCGCGCCTGGGCGGCCCGGTACGCCTGGCCGATTTGCAGGCACACCGCGCCACCACGGTTACCCCGCTGCAGGTCAAAGTGACGGGTGCCACGCTCTACAACATGACCCCGCCCACGCAAGGCATCGCCTCGCTGATGATTCTGGCGATTTTTGACAAACTGCGCTTGCGCCACAACATCCGCGAAGCCGAAGGTTTTGACTATCTGCACGCGCTGGTAGAAGCCACCAAACAGGCCTTCAAGGTACGCAACCGCCATGTGGCCGACCCCGCCACCATGCTTGAGCGCGGCGTGAGCCCAGAGCAGTTTTTGTCAGACGCATTCATCGACCAGTGCGTGGA
>JANOVW010000354.1:0-5829 GCA_031417575.1 Rhodoferax sp.
GCCGCCCTCATTCCACGACAAGGTGGCTGAACCGTTTGCCAAAGACCCGGATGGCGCCTTGCAGATGAAGGTGTTTGACATCAAAAGCCCGGCTGCATTCCCACACCGTGCCCGGATCATTGATCAGGGGCAGAGCACCCAAGGCGGGCATGAACTCGGCGTTGCTGCGGTCACGTGTTCCCATGCGGGCTTGGGCATATTCGCGCTGCACCGGTCCAACCCCGAGAAACTCGTAACTGAGCCCTGACGTGTGACGCAGCAAGTCGTGCACCGTTGAAGGCCGGTTGGCCCGACGCAATGCACTGCCCTCGGCGGCTGGCAAGACCTGCTGTTTGGCAAACGCCGGAATGAACTTGCCCACCGGGTCGGTAAGGAGCAAGCGCCCTTGCTCATACAGCATCATGATGGCCACCGAGGTAATCGGCTTGGTCATGGAATAAATGCGGAACACCGAATCGGTTTGCATCGGCGTGCGCGTGGCCGGGTCTTGCCAACCCAGGCTTTGCAGCAGCGCAATTTTGCCGTGGCGGGCAATCATGACCACCGCACCCGGCAAGCGCTCGCGGTTGATTTCATCTTGCAGTACCGATTGCAGCCGCGCCACGCGATCTGGCAAAAACCCCAAAGTCTTGGGTTCGGCAAAAGACAGCGAGGAAGCGATTTGAGACATGTCAGTTTCCGTAACGTTGCCGAGCCAGCGCAGCACCCGCCGCCAGGGCCTTGAGTTTGCCTTCTGCCACATCGCGGCTCATCGGAGCCATGCCGCAATTGGTGCAGGGAAAAATGCGGTGTTTGGGTGCAAACTGCAGGGCTTTTCCGATGGTGTCGGCCACTTGTTCGGCCGTTTCAATCACGTCGCTGGCGACATCGATCACGCCCACCATCACATCCTTGCCCTGCAACAGGGCAATGAGCTCCATCGGCACATGCGAGTGAAAACATTCCAGGCTCACTTGTTGGATGGAACTTTTGGCCAGCGCCGGAAACACGCCTTCATACTGGCGCCATTGGTCACCCAGTTTTTCCTTCCAGTCGTTGTTGGCCTTGATGCCGTAGCCATAACAAATGTGCACCGCCGTGGTGCAGGTAAGGCCCTGCGCGGCGCGCTCCAGCGCTTGAACCCCCCAATCCGCCGCGTCTTTCATGTAGACGTTGAAGGCGGGTTCATCAAACTGGATGATGTCGACACCATCGGCCTGCAGGGCCAGTGCCTCCTGGTTCAACAACTCGGCAAAGGCAAAGGCCATCTTCACTTTGTCGCCGTAGAAACGATCCGCCACCGTGTCCACAATAGTCATGGGGCCAGGCAAAGTGAACTTGAGCTTTTTCCGGGTATGGGCACGTGCCAGTTGGGCTTCAAAGGCATGCACGCGCCCTTTGAGACGCAGAGCCGATATCACTTGCGGCACCTGCGCATCGTATCGGTTGTCGCGTATGCCCATCGTGACTTTGTGTTCAAAATCGATGCCTTCGACCTGCTCCAGAAAACCGTGCACAAAGTGTTGGCGCGATTGCTCGCCATCACCCACGATGTCCAGGCCTGCATCTTCTTGGGTCTTGATCCATAACAACGTGGCATCGGCTTTGGCTTGCTGCAAGTCAGCACCCTGCTGCCGCCACTGCGGCCAGAGCTTGGCGGTTTCAGAAAGCCACCCTGGTTTGGGCAAACTTCCGGCGATTGTAGTTTCGAACATGATTTTTTTATCTATTAAATTTAATTAATTTTACTATGAAAATTATAACTAATTGTGCAATTTTTACGTTAACAAAAGCCTTAAATTACATATAGCCTATTTTAAAAGTAAAAATTTAAGGCTCCGCCTCCTGCAGGGCTCGCCACATCACCTTCCCGCTACCACTTTTGGGCAGCGCCTCGACGAACTGAACAACCCGGGGCACTTTGTAAACGGCCATGTTGTCGCGGCACCATTGAATGATTTCGTCGCCGGTCGTCTGCGCGTGTGAGGCCCGCAATACCACCACTGCCTTGACTGATTCACCCCGGTAGCTGTCTTTGGTTGAGATGATGCACGCTTCCTGAATGGCGGGATGCCGGAACATCAGGGCCTCCACCTCGGCGGGCCAAACCTTGAACCCGGCTGCGTTGATCATGCGCTTCAACCGGTCGGTAATGAAGAAGTAGCCGTCTTCGTCAACCCGGCCCAAATCGCCCGAACGAAAGAAGCGCTTGCCTTCAAACTCAATGAAGGCTTTTGCCGTCGCCTCGGGCTGTTTCCAATAGCCCGCAAACACCTGCGGGCCGTGAATGATGATTTCGCCTTGCTCACCCTGTGGCACTTCGAGCAAGGAAATCGGGTCAATAACCCGTGATTCTGTACCAAAGATGGGTATGCCCAGGCACTGCTGTTTGGGGTTATCGGCCGGGTTATTGTGCGAAGGCGCGGCGGTCTCAGTGAGACCATAACCTTCAACGTAGCGCAAGCCATACTGCTCAAACAAGCGCTGCGCCACCGCCTGCGGCATGGCAGCGCCGCCACCACCAATACTGGTCAGGCTGCTCAGGTCAAAACTGGCGAAATTCGGGCTGCCCAGCAAATCGATCACCATCGTGGGAATGTTGGTCCAGGCAGTTACTTTCCAACGGGAGATCATGCGCCCGGCCAACTCCCGGTCCCAACGCGGCATGATGACCATCGTGACCCCCATCCGGATGCAACCGTGCATCAGCGGCACGATACCGGTGATGTGAAACATCGGCACCACCATCAACACAATGCCTTCAGGCGAGCCATTGCCCCACAAACCCGATGCAATGGCGTTGTGCATGACGCTGCTGTGCAAATGCATGCAACCTTTGGGCAAACCGGTGGTGCCACTGGTGTAAGGGAGCAAAGCCAGGTCGTTGGGGCCAACCGTTAACTCAGGTACCGGGGCGGCACAAGCCAAAGCCGTGTTCCAGTCGTGAACTTGGCCCCCTTGCAAAGCAACCGGGGCGTGCCGGGTTAACAACCAATCACGCCACGCAACGGGCGGCGCATCGTCGCCGGTCAGGTTGGCATCAAAACTGTCGGTGAAATGGGTGGTGATCAGGTGCTTGAGCCGCTCGTCGGCGGGCAACGCATCGCTGGCTTTAACCCACTCGGCGGCCAAATCGGCGCTGGTGAAAGCCACTTTGGCCTGCGGATCGGCAATGTAGTGCTTCAACTCCTCGGCCCGGTTCATCGGATTGACGGGAACCACCACCGCATTGGCCCTTAGAACAGCAAAATGGGCGACCACCAATTGCGGGCAGTTTTGCAAAGCCAACACGACCCGGTCGCCCTTGCGTACGCCCAGCTCATGCAAATAAGCCGCCACACGTTCGGCTTGGTCAAACAACGAGCGATAGGTGAGTACCGAGCCAAAAAACACCAATGCCGCCTTGTTCGGGTAACGCCGCGCATTGGTCTCCAGGTTGTCCCAGAGTGAAACTTCAGGCAGCGTGATGTCGTGGGGCAGCCGCTTGGGCCAAAATTTGTAATGGGCGGGCATGGTGATCACTTCACATGGAAAAATTGACGTTGGATCGTAGCGCCAAAACGGCGGCTTAGCCCATGGGAACCCGAACGAGCGCGACAGCGTCAGTTTGGGAAATGACACGCCGCCTGGCAGCCCGGTGCCATCTCGCGCAGCACCGGCGCTTCTATCTTGCAGCGCTCCTGGGCACGCGGGCAACGCGGATGAAAATGGCAGCCTGCGGGCGGATTGATCGGGTTGGGGACGTCACCTTCCAACACCACCCGTTTTCGCTTCACAGTCGGATCCGGAATCGGCACCGCTGACAGCAGCGCCTCGGTGTACGGGTGGCGCGGCGTGGTGTAGAGATCACGCGATGGCGCAATTTCAACAATACGGCCCAGATACATCACCGCGACCCGCTGGCTGATGTGCTCCACCACTGACAAATCATGGGCAATAAAAAGATACGTGAGGCCCATCTTCTCCTGCAAATCTTCCAGCAGGTTGATGACTTGGGCTTGAATCGAGACGTCCAGTGCAGAGACCGGCTCATCGCAAATGATCAGTCGGGGTTTGACGGCAAGCGCCCGGGCAATGCCGATCCGCTGGCGCTGTCCACCCGAAAATTCGTGCGGATACCGTCTCAAATGGTCTGGGTGCAACCCCACGGTTTCCAGCAGCTCCACCACCCGGTCGTCGCGCTCCTGCGCGCTGGCGGCCAGTTTGTGAATGATCAACGCTTCACCCACAATGGCACCCACCGTCATGCGGGGATTCAGCGATGCATAGGGGTCTTGGAAAATGATCTGCATGTCGCGCGCCAACCCCCGCAATTGCACCGTGTTGACATCCGTCACGTCCTTGCCGTCAAACCAGATCTGGCCCGATGTCGGCGCGATCAAGCGCAACACACAACGCCCGGTAGTCGACTTGCCACAGCCTGATTCGCCCACCATGCCCAGCGTTTCACCCGAAGCAATCTCAAAACTGACGCCATCAACAGCGTGCACCTTGTCGACCGTTTTTGAAAACACACCCCCCTTCACCGGAAAGTGCTTAACCAGGTTTTTGACTTTGAGCAGCATTTCAACCATGGTTCAGGTCAATCGAGAATGCAGGCAACTTTGTGGCCCTGGCCAATTTCGCGCAGCAAAGGTGTTTCCACCAAACAAGCGGGTTGCGCAAACTTGCAACGCGGCGCAAAACGGCAACCGGGTTTGGGGTTGATCAAACGCGGCACGGTGCCGGCAATGGTTTCGAGCCGTTGTTTCTGCCCGGCGTCGCGGTCGATGCGGGGGATCGAGCGAATCAGCCCCTGCGTATACGGATGCCGCGGATTGGCAAACAAATCATGCACGTTGGCCTCTTCAATCACCTTGCCGGCGTACATCACCACCACCCGTTGCGCTGTTTCGGCAACCACTCCCATGGCGTGCGTGATCAGCATCACCGCCATGCCCAGGCGGCTCTTCAAATCGTTCATCAGATCCAGAATTTGCGCCTGAATGGTCACGTCAAGTGCCGTCGTGGGTTCGTCGGCAATCAACAATTGGGGGTTGCACGACAAGGCCATGGCAATCATGACCCGCTGCCGCATACCGCCAGAGAATTGATGCGGGTAATCATGCAAACGCCGTGAGGGGTTGGGGATGCGCACCAACTCAAACATCTCAGCGGCCCGCTCCAGCGCTTCTTTCCGGTTCAGGCCCTGGTGCAATCGCACCACTTCAGCCACCTGTTCACCCACGCTGTACACCGGGTTCAAGGAGGTCATGGGCTCCTGGAACACCATGGCGATTTCTTTGGCGCGGATTTTCTCCATGTCTTTTGCCGTCAACGGCACCAGATCCCGGCCCTGCCACAACACCTGCCCGGCCACAATCCGCGCGGGCGGCATGGCCAACAGCTTCATCACCGTCATGGCGGTTACGCTTTTGCCGCAACCCGACTCGCCCACAATACCCAGGGTTTCACCTTTGTCTACGTACAAATCCACACCGTCTACGGCGTGAACCATACCGTCGTCTGTCGAAAAATGGGTCTTGAGACCCTTGATTTCCAACAGGTGATGCGCACCACCTGTTGTGGGCAAAACTGCACTCACCCCTGAACCATCCGGGGATCCATCGCATCGCGCAACCCATCGCCGATGTAATTGATCGACAACACGGTAAGAAATATCGCCAAACCGGGGAACAGGGCCCAATGCGGGGCAAAGTCCAAGTGATCCTTTGCGTCAAACAATAACCGGCCCCAGGTGGGAATATCTGGCGGAAATCCAAGGCCCAGGAACGACAGGGTTGATTCCGCAATGATGGCCGCTGCCACATCGATCGTGGCGGCCACAATCACCGGCCCCATGGAGTTGGG
>JANOVW010000355.1:0-6187 GCA_031417575.1 Rhodoferax sp.
GAACACCAGCATCATGATCCAGCTGGTGCGCAGCACGCCTTCCAGGTTGCGCAGTTCATGCCGTTTGGCCGCACCGTCTGCATCGGGTGTGTGCTCCTTGAGCGACAACACAAAATTGACGACCGTGGCCAGCAGCAACAGGCCAAACAGGATGACAAACATCACGCCCACTTGCTGGGTCGCCGAGAGGCTTTTGAGATAGGGGTACATGCGGGCAGTTGGCGGGCTAACTCAGCGCGAGGGAATCGTGGGCGATGCAGGTCTGGGGTGTCACGTGTCGCGCAGCGCCAATACGCTCGCGCGCGCACGATCCAAAAAGGCCCGGCGCTCCTCGTTGGCCCCCAGCTCAATGGGCGCGCCGAAAGTTACCGAGCACAACACCGGGACCGGTACCACCTCGCCTTTGGGCATGACCCGTTGAACGTTGTTGATCCACGTGGGCACCAGCACCACGTGGGGAAAGCGTTGCGTCAGGTTGTAAAGCCCGGCCTTGAAAGCGGCTGGCTCTTCGGCGTGGCCCCGGGTGCCTTCGGGGAACAAGATGATGCTGTCGCCTTGTTGCAAAGCTTCGCACAGGGACTCCAGCGGGTCTTCGCCCGCGGTTCGCTCGCGCGCAACGTACACCGCGTTAAAAACGGCTGTGGTGATCCATTTTTTGAACGGTGAGGCTGTCCAGTAGTCTTTGGCCGCAATCGGCCGCACGATCGAGCGCAATTCCCGTGGCAGCGCCGCCCAAATCAAAATCAGATCGGCGTGGCTTTGATGGTTGGCAAAATAAATGCGCTGCTCGGCCATCGGCGGGCAACCCAACCATCGCGCTTGCGCCCCTGTGAGCACCCGAATCAGGGCCAACAAAAACCAGCTCATGAGTTTGACGCGCATGGCCGGATGATAGTGGGTGAAAGGTGGGCCAGCATGGGAGGCAAAGTTTCGCCGCCGGGCCGCCCCAGGGCGAAATGCGGCCCCCTCGGGGGGCAGCGACCTGTGAAACGGTGAAGCGTGGGGCAAGCCTTTTACGGCAGTTCTGCATTGGGCATCCGGCCCACGATCACATTGGCACGGGCCGCCAAATAACCCGAGTTGGGCAATTTCTCAAAATACTTTGGCCGCGGCAACATCACCGCCAGCCGGGCCGACTCATACGGGCCGAGTTGTCGCGCCGGTTTTTTGTAGTAGCGCTGGGCCGCTGCCTCGGCACCAAACACGCCTTCGCCCCATTCCACGCTGTTGAGGTAAATCTCCAAAATACGCTCTTTGTCCAGCAGCGTTTCCAGCATCAGTGTCAGTACCAGTTCCTGGCCTTTGCGCATCAGGTTGCGTTCACCCGATAAAAACAGGTTTTTGGCCAACTGCTGGGTGATGGTGGAACCCCCCACGATTTTGGGTGCTTTGGCGGCCCGCCCCGGCTTGACAGTGCCTGCAGCTGCCCGGGCCTGTGCCTGATCATTCTTCTCCCATGCCTTTTCCAGGGCCTCCCAATCGACGCCATCGTGGTAAGCAAAACTGTCGTCTTCAGAAGCAATCACGGCGCGTTTCAGGGTGTCGGGCAGCTTGTCATACAGTACCCAGGATTGCTTCCATTGCGCGGTACCCTTGGTGGTGGCCAGCCGCCAGGCCTCAGACCGCTCGAACGCAGTGGATTGCGGGTCCCACACCAGCATCAGGCTGATGCGCAGCAGAAAATACAGTTGCAAGCCGATGACCGCAATGGCCAGCAAGGCCAACCAGCGCATCAAGGGTCGCACAATTTTGGCGGTAGCGGATATACCAGCAGATTCCCTTGAACCCCATGGCAAAGCTGCGGAACGAGGCGCCGAACCACCCGGCGAATTATTGCGACGTGAGCCGGGTTTCAAGCGTTTCATCGCGGGTGAACTTGAAACGCGAGACCACCAAAATCTGGTCGGCCTTGGCCCGCATCACCGGGCTGAAGCTGCCAAAAGGCGCCGCGCTTCGGGCGATGCTCTCGGCCCGGCGGTCGAGCGTTTTGTTGCCCGAACTCTCCACAATGTCGGTTTTGAGTACCTGGCCATCATGGTTCACATGCACGATCATGGTCAGCTCGCCGTAAAGCTTTTTTCCGCCCATCTCGGGGAAGTTCTCAGTGCCCTTGTCTTCAATCGAGCGGCGCAGGCGGTCGTAATACATCGCATACACCTCTTCACGGGTGGCCGGGCTGATGTAACGGCGCTTGGGCTTTTCGCTGTCGGTATTGATGCGCCGCTCAATTTCAGCCAGCAGCTTGATCAGGCGGCGGCGCTTTTCTTCGGCCGCTTGCTGGTCTGCGGTGAGCGAGGGGCGTTGGGGGTCGGGCTGGGGCAGGGCAGCAAGCTGGTTTTTGACTTGTGCCAGCAGCAGGCTTTGCTGCTCTTGCAGGTTTTGCAGCTCGCGCCGTGATTCTTCTTCAATGGCGTCTCCCACTTCCGTGAGCGCACTGGTGGGCAGCGGCGAAGTGGCGCGCCCTTTGGCCAGGTCGCCGCCCCCAGCCATGTTGGCCTGCGCGATGGCGCGGGCTTTTTCGGGCTTTTCGTTGGTGCGGGCGTTCACCAGTACCACCTCAAGCGGGGTGTCTTGAAACACCCGGTTGAAAGACTGCGGATCGACAAAACGCACCGTTAGCACGGCCGCATGGACGGCGACTGACACGCCCAAGGCGATTTGCAGGGTGCTGAATTGGCGCAGGTTCACGGGGGTTGATTATCGCCCGTGGCAGCCGTTTTGTCGCTATGATTTTCAGCGGCTGTGTCGCTCACATCCATCGCCAGCAGGATGGGCCCGGCTATCGGCTCGTCGCCGCCTTCACCATCATCCCCGTCGTCCGTATTCAGATCGGCATCCAGCCGCTCAATCACCGTGCCGCTGATGTCCAGCGTGATTTCATCAACCTGCCCCAGCCGCACCCGCACATGCGCGCCGCGCGGCAGGTTCTGCGCGCCCACCACCGGCAGCACCAGCGGCAAATCGTCGCAACGCACCATGTTTTCGCGGAACAGCGAGGCGGTCACTTCGGTGATGCCGTTTTGCGCCAGGTATTTGAGCGTCCAGAAGCGCTCCATCCCATTTTGGTACTGGTTGTAGGTGCTGTAGGCGGCGTCAAATCCGGAAATCACGGCAAACAGGTCGGCATCTTTGGGTTTGAACGGAGCCACCAGCGCAGCGGTTTTGCCATGACGGGCGCAGGCAATGATCTGCCACTGGTTCACCAGGTCGGTGTAACGGCGCAGCGGCGAGGTGCTCCAGGCGTAGGCCCGCACGCCGATGCCCGCGTGAGGCATGGCCTTGGTGCCCATACGCACTTTCACACCAGGCAGCAATGAAGCCTGGCTGCGGTAAATGCCGGGTACGCCCAGGTCAGCCAGCCACAGGCCCCAGGTGCTGTTGGCCAGAATCATGGCTTCAGCCACCATCAAATCAAGCGGGGCACCCCGTTGCCGGGTGCTGATTTCGACCGTTTCATGGCCCTGCGGTTCGGTGCCCGCCAGACCCTCGTCGCGAATCAGGCGAAAGTTGTAATCGGGCCGGTTGAAGTTTTCGGGTTTACCACGCACCACCTCGCGTTTGGCCTTCAAATCTTTCGCCAAACGGTGCAAAAAAGATAGCTTGCTGTGGGCGTTCTGTATCGACAAAAGGCCATTTTCGCTTGAATCATTGCTGTTCGCCAACCAGTCTTCGGTGACGACCGCGTCCAGCTTGTCATGGCGCAGGTTGGCCTCGATCGGCACCCGTTCCAGCCGGGTTTGTGTGGCCTTGATCTCCAAGCTGCCTTCATCCAGCGTCACGTACAAAGAAACGGCTGGGCAGGCGCGCCCTTCTTGCAACGTGTAGCTTTGCACCACCGCGTCGGGCA
This sequence comes from Rhodoferax sp., assembly GCA_031417575.1. GTDB lineage: Bacteria > Pseudomonadota > Gammaproteobacteria > Burkholderiales > Burkholderiaceae_C > JANYCG01. Next base: position 3,848 of record JANOVW010000355.1, read on the forward strand.
GCATGGTCACCTTGTAACCGGGCATATAAACGGTCGAAAAACGGGCCCGGCCCAATTTGTCGACTGCATCACCTGGTTTGAACGCCAGCCCCGGCGCTGCAATGTGGATGCCCAAGGTAACCGTGCCGCTGCCCAGGCCTTGCAGGCTGAGCGCATCGTCAATCTCGGTGGTGGCCGAATCATCGATGGAGAATGCCTGCACGTCGGCCAGGGGCAAATCATCGGGAACGAGCGGCGCTTCCATCGGCCCAAAACCGGTGCCTTTGGGGAAGTTTTCAAACAAAAACCGCTTCCAGTGGAACTGGTACGGCGAATCAATCGCCCCGGCTTTTTGCAGCAAATCCAGGGGCGCCAAATGGGTGGCGCGAGAAGCCTCAACCACGGCTTTGTATTCAGGTGCGTTTTTGTCGGGCTTGAACAAAATTTTGAAAAGTTGTTCCCGAATGGAATCGGGGCAGCGCCCAGCAGCGAGTTCTTCCACCCACTGCGCAATTTGTTGCAACACCGCTTTCTTCTTTTCAATCGCGGCCAGCGCCAAGGCAATCGTCTGCGCATCGGCTTTGCGAAAACGGCCTTTGCCGGCACGCCGGAAATAGTGCGGTGAATCAAACAGCCGAAACAGCATGGCTGCCTGCTGCGGCAAGCTGGCTTCTTTGCCACCGGATGAAAAATATTCGCGCGCCAATTCGGCAAAACCAAAATCGTCTTCGGGCGCGAATTCCCAGGCCATCTCCAACTCAATTTCGGCACTTTGGCCCGATGCCATCGCCACAAACTCCGCCGGGGCGGGTTTTTCGAACTTCAGCAACGCATTGGCGGCCTTCACTTTGATGCGTTTGCCGCTGTCCAGCTCCACCTGGGAGGAGGCATCCGCCTCAGACAACACCTTGCCGGCGAGGAATTTTCCGGCTTCATCGAACAATAGATACATACCGGAATTGTCTCTGCATTTGTCGTTGCTTTGACTTCGTGGTGCTGATATTGGTGCGGATTTGGATTCGCGGCTTTACTTGGTTCGATGTTGGGACACTGCTGGGTCACTCCAGGCTTACCGTTTCCGTTGGACGGCCGCGCAATAGGGAGCCCAAGGCGGCTGCGTACGTGTCCTCCGCCGCGTCGAAGGCACCGCCGCCTTGCTGGCGTCTGAGGGGTGGTTTGCGGTGCGGTTTGCGCTTTTGCGTGTTTTCGGAACAGTATCGAGTGGTGCCAAATGGATTGCCGGTATCGACCGTCGCCGTCGGCGAGGGCACCGTAGCTAGCACGTTTCACACCACCGCCAAGCAGTGCGACAGGCAGGGCGGATGCGGGAGGTTAAGGAGGAACCGCGCTCGCCGCCTCCGCAAGGCGAACGGCGCTTCAAACGCGGTGGGGGACACGGACGCAGCCGCCCTGCCTGTTGCACTGCGTCCGTCCAAAATCAACTGAACGGCCCCAACTGTGACTGGGTTGCGTAACGGTGCCACACCATAGTTCACAGCGTAGCCACTATTGCGAACCCGCCTCAAATCGGCGTTCAAAGCCCCAAAAACGACAAAACCTCACCCATGTGGTCTGCAAAATCGCTGATGGCGTGGTCACTGCCGGGTAGAAGTTTGATGTGTGCACCCGCGTATCGCGCCGTCATTTCGCGCCAATCGAGCACTTCGTCGCCTTTGGCTATCAGGGCGAAATAGTTCGCGGGTTGGTTCAAGTCACCACGCGACAGGGTTTGAAGTTCGTCAACATATTCGGCTTTGAAAACGAATTTTTCTGATGCGTCATGCCAACTGGTGTGTTCACCCACATAGCGGGCCAAATCACGCGCGGCAAAAACGGCCGGGTTCAATAAAACCGCCCGGCAGCCCCGAGTTTCTGCCAACCAGGTGGCGTAATAACTACCCAAAGACGAACCCATCACCGCCGTCGACGCGCTGGGCCAGGCGGCCATGCCCTGCATTACCAACGCCATCGCTTCTCGCGGCGACGGTGGCAACTGGGGGCACCAGAATGTGACGTTTGGATGCGCTTGGGCCATGTGTTGCGCCACCATCCGCGCTTTGGTGGATTGGGGTGACGAGCGAAAACCGTGCAAATACAGCAAATGGGTCGTCGGGTTATCGGGCATGTTTTGGGTTTCTGAACGGGTTGAAGTCTGTTGCAGCGGCTACGGTCGTCCGATTTGGGGCTGTGACCTGAGTCTTCCCTAGGATAATCGCAACGCATGCTGGCCACTTTTGAAAAACCTTCTGTCATCTCTCGGGTGCTGGCCTGGTTTCGCGGTTTTGACGGCCCCCTGGCTTTTGCCGTGTTCATGCTGGCGTGTATTGGCATGGTGACCATGTATTCCAGCGGGTTTGACCA
>JANOVW010000356.1:0-5999 GCA_031417575.1 Rhodoferax sp.
CAGCGGCCCCATAAAACGCAACAGCTTGCGGGCCATCAGCAGCAAGCGCGCCCGTTCCGCGTCAGACCCGGCCGGCACCAACGCCAGGTTGACAAAAATGCGCGGCAAATAAAACAGCCCGGCAAACCACGCCGTGACACATACGATATGTAAAGTTTTTACCCAGAGCATGGGGAGGATTATCGGTCGGCATTCAATCGGGCACTTTTGGAAATTCAATTTTGGGGATGCAGTGCGAGACACAAACCGCAGACATACCTCAGTATGGCAAGGATTTGCAACGACGCCATGCGCCCCACCATTGGATTGATGGAAGTGCCAAAAAAAACCCCGGCACGAGGCCGGGGTTGAAAGCCTATTTGCTGTCACACATCAAGGCCCCGCTCAGGGAGGAAAAGCGGGAGGTGGCGAACCACCCGGGCGGGAATTTAGCAAACATTGCTGTATGTTTCAAGCGCTGGGGTCAATATTTTGTCAATCAAGAGACAATACTGTCCAGGAAACTTGCCGCAGGCGAATACTGCACCAATAAATCAATTGGATTTGCTTAATTTCCTTCGTCCCCGTTGCCCACGAGTCCATTTTTTTGAACACTGGATTGCCCATGCGCTCTTTGCCCCCCATCGCCCCCTTCCCCTTCGCCCGCCCGCGCCGTCTGCGCCGCGATGCCTTCACGCGCGACCTGGTGCGCGAGCATTCGCTCACCACCAAAGACCTGATTTACCCGGTGTTTGTCGTCGATGGCCAGCAGCAGCGCCAGCCGGTGGGCTCCATGCCGGGGGTTGAGCGCCTCAGCCTGGATTTGCTGCTGCCGGTGGCCGAAGATTGCGTGAAATACGGCATCCCGGTGATGGCCTTGTTTCCGGTGGTCGAGCCATCGCTCAAAACGCCCGATGGCCAGGAGGCGCACAACCCCAAAGGCCTGATCCCCCGGGTGGTGGCTGAACTGAAAAAACGCTTTCCCGACTTGGGCATCATGACCGACGTGGCGCTGGACCCCTACACCAGCCATGGCCAAGATGGCCTGCTGGATGATGCCAACTACATCCTGAACGATGAAACCGTCGAGGTGCTGGTGAAGCAGGCGCTGGTGCAGGCCGAAGCGGGGGTTGATATCGTGGCCCCCAGCGACATGATGGACGGGCGCATTGGCATGATCCGCGAAGCGCTGGAGACCAACGACCACATCCACACCCGCATCATGGCCTACAGCGCCAAATACGCCAGCGCGTTTTATGGCCCGTTCCGCGACGCGGTGGGCTCGGCGGCCAACCTGGGCAAGGCCAACAAAAAGGTCTACCAGATGGACCCCGGCAACAGCGACGAAGCCCTGCGTGAAGTGGCCATCGACATCGCCGAAGGCGCCGACATGGTGATGGTGAAGCCCGGCATGCCCTACCTGGACATCGTGCGCCGGGTTAAGGAGGAGTTCCGCGTGCCCACCTTTGCCTACCAGGTCAGCGGCGAATACGCCATGCTCAAGGCCGCTGCACAAAATGGCTGGCTCGACCATGATGCCGTGATGCTGGAAAGCCTGTTGGCCTTCAAACGTGCAGGGGCAGATGGTGTGCTGACCTATTTTTCAATGGATGTTGCGAAGTTGTTAACTAATAAATAATCTTTTTTGGTATATTAAATATAGCTAATTGTGCAATTAATACGTTAACAATAGCCATTATTTTTATAGATAGTTTATAATATGAGAATATTCACCTTTCACCCAGCATTGGGGAGCCCAAATTCATCGGCTGGTGGGGGTGCAGGCACTGGGGTCACACCCGGCGTGAGCGAAATCACCGAGTTGCCCACCACCTTGCCCGAAAACGGCTTCGTCTGGATCGCCTGTGCCCGGCGTGAATTCGAAGTGGCGCAAGCCCAGGTGCAGGCCTGCCTGCAAAACCTGTGTGGCCTGCAACTGGTTGATCTGCATATTTCTGATCTGATCAACAACCAGTTGCCCTCGCATTTCGATTTCACCTCGCAGTACGACGTGCTGGTGTTCCGCCGCCTGGCCGCCAGTTCGGGTGACATCAAAGCCGCTGCCGAGGTGCAACTGCTCAGCTCGGCACCCAGCAAAGGTGGCCCGCCCATCCTTAAACGCATCGACACCAGCCCGGTGGGTTTTGCCGTGTTTGAGCGCGTTTTGCTCACGGTTCACCCCACCGATTGCGGCGTGCGTGACCTGTTCGCCAGCCGCATGCTGAATGCGCAAGTGGGCGATGCGCGGGGCGGGGTAAGCCGCCTGCCCACCAGCCCAGCCGATTTGATGTTGCGCATCGTCAACCTGATGGTCGATGGTTTCCTCGAATTGCGCCGCGAGCTCACCCATCAGCTCGATCACTGGGAGAGCGAACTCATCAACCCGCGCACCCGCTTCAACAATTGGCGCTCCTTGCTCGATGCACGGCGCAGCCTGCATTATCTGGACGAGGTGTGTGAAGACCAGCGCGCCGCCGTGCAAGACTGGAACGAAGCCCTGAAAACCTGGCCCGAAGCTGAAACCACCGCCGGGCGGCGCGAGCGTGACCTGCTACAAGTGCGCTCGCGCGACGTGCTCGAGCACATCGAACGCGTGGTGCACCATGTGCGACGGCTCGAACAAAGCGCCGAAACCGCGGTGCAAATCCACTTCAGCGTGCAAGGTAGCCGCACCAACGACATCATGCGCACGCTCACCGTGCTCACGGCCATCTTTTTGCCCCTGAACCTCATCACCGGCTTTTTCGGCATGAACTTTGAATTCATGCCGCTCATCCACCAAAAAGGCGCTTTTTGGTGGATAGCCGTCGGCATGGTGGTGATTGCAACCAGCACGGTGGTTTTTTTCTGGCGCAAGCGGTACTTGGCGCTGCGCTAAACCTACAGGTACGGCGCTTGCAATTTCTCGGTGGCAATCACGCGTTGTACCGCCGCGCGGGCCAACATGCGTTGCAGATAGAGTGCCAGGTTGGCTTCAAAACTGCGCGCAGGTTGGCTGGTAAAACCGCGTGTCCAGCGGCACAGGGTGAAGACATACGGGTCCAGAATGCTGTAGTTTTGGCCCAGAAACCAGGTGCCCGTGTCATCGATGTCTTCGGTCGCCCGGCTGCGCGTTGTCACCGCCGATGAGGCGCGGCCCAGCTCGTCATCCAGCTGCGCCAAATGCCCCTGAATGCGCAATTGGGCCTGCTCTGAAACGCCGCGCACCACCTGCGGGTCGCCACTGGCCACATACCGCTCGGGGTAATAAAACATCATGATGTCGGGCTGAAACGTGTTGGACAGCCACAGCAGCCATTTGTAAGCGTCGGCCCGCGCCGCACTGCCCACGGGGGGCATCAGGTGCGCTTGCGGATGCGTATCGGCCAAATGCAGGCAAATGGCAGCACCTTCGTATAGCACCAGATCGGGTTGGCCAGGGTTGGTTTCAACCAGCGTGGGGATCTTGCCGTTCGGGTTGAGCTTCAAATAATCAGCGCTTTTGTGCAGGTTTTGGCTGCGGTCGACCAGCACCAGCTCAAACGGCACACCCAGTTCTTCGAGCACGATGTGCGGAATCATCGAGGCGTTGCTGGGGTAATAGTGCAATTGAATCATTTGGCATCCCTCAAACCAAACAACCCCGCGCCGTTACTCCAGGCGATTTTGCGGGCCACGTCGGGGGGCAAATCGCCCAACCAGGTGCGGTACCCTTTCATCAGGTCATCGTAATACTGCCAGCGCTGATTCACCCAGGTGTCCGAGCCGATCATGAAACGGCCAGGGTACTTCAGCATCAGGGCGCGCCATTCGGGGCAGAGAAAAGGGCCCCCACGTTCACCGACTGCGTTCGGTTCACTGCCCCCCGAGGGGGCGCGCTCGCCTTGGGGCGGCCCGGCGGCTCGCCTGCCGCCTTCACAGGTTAAACCGGGCCGGTAAGACAACTCGCCGTGCAAGAGCGGGTATTGCGCCATCAGCGCGTCAACCCGCGTGGCCGGCGCACCACCAATGCCGGTATGCGCCCAAATCAGGGTGAGTTTTTGACCTTTGCTGGGGGCGTTGGCCATCAGCAGGTCAATTGCCACATCATCCACGTGGGCCAGCACGGCGAGTTGGTTGTTTTCTGCAAAGGCCATCAGTTTTTTGGCGGTGGGGCCGTTGGCATTGGCGCTGTCATAGAGGTGAAACTCGCCAATGCCCTTGAACGGGTTGCTGCTTTTGGCGCCCTGGCCGTCTGCGCCTTTGGCGTATTCGGCCTTCACCATCTCGTAAATCGTCTCGTCTTTGAACCAGCTGTCGTAGTCGGCCCGGTTGCGGTACAGGCGAATGAAGGGCACCACCTGCAAGCCGAGTTTGGCTTTCTCGGCGGCGGGCAGATTGGCCAGCGCCTTGGTGCCGTCATTCGGGCGTGAATTGGCTAAAACGCCGCGCACGCCGTTACGCTGGATACGCGCCAACACATCGCTCAGGGGGTGGGGGCTTTGCGCCTCGTCGTTGTAATGCAGGTGGGCATCGAACAGCGGGCCCGCATAGTCCGCGGCCACCGCTTGTGGGCTGATGGTGATCGCGGCCAAGCTGATCAAGCCCATCAGCAACGGCGCAAGTGCCTGAGGAAGTGCGCGTGCCAAGCGAGTTTGCCAATGTGCGTGTTTTGCTGTGGGCATGGGCGTTACTCCTGGTTCAGTTCATGGGTGAATACCGTTGCAGCGGGCCAGCAGGGCAGGCTAACGCACGTAGTTGCCCAAAAAATCCAGCGTTCGGTCAAACGCCAGTTCGGCGGCGGCTGCATTAAACGAGCCGCGCTGGTCGCAATTGAAGCCATGGTCTGCCGCGTACACGTTCACTTCCACTTCCGCATTTTTTTGCGCCGCCTTGAAGGCATTCACCGTGTCCATGGTGATGTGTTTGTCCTGGTCGCCAAAATGGCACATTACCGGGCACTGGGGCGTGCGGGTGGCTTCGGCGCCCACCGTCATGCCGCCACCGTAGTAGGGCACGGCGGCGCCTATGCCCTCCAGCATGCAGGCGGCGCGCCAGGTGAGCAGGCCGCCCCAGCAGTAGCCCACCACGCCCACTTTGCCGCCTTTGGCGGCGTTGCCGGTGGAAAGCACTGTGTCCATGGTCGACATTTTGGCGGCGGTGTTGGCGTAGTGGATGGTGGCCTGAATATCGAGCATCACCAAGGGCGTGATGGGGTTGTTGTCGGAGCTTTTTTGGGCCTCAACCGCGGCCTTCAGCGCCACGCCCGCCGCCATGTCTTCGGCGGTGTAGCCCAGCTCAACACCGGTTTTTATGCGGTGAAAGGTGGCCGGTGCCACGGCCAGGTAACCGGCTTTGGCAAACTGGTCCACCACATTGCGGATGTGGCTGTTCACCCCAAAAATCTCTTGCAGCACCACGACAGAGCCTTTGGGTTTGCGGTTTGGCAGGGCCACATAGGCCGGCAAGACAAAGCCGTCTTTGGATGTGATGTCGGTCGTGAAATTCATGCAGTCTCCTGGTGTGTGTGAATCGGGCAGAATGACCTGCCCGATGACGTGCGCAACACCCAAGCCAATTTGGCCCGGTTGCCCGCTTCAAGGGTTTTGCTTGGCATTCTCGCCCTGAATGGGCGCATCAAACCTGGGGCACCCATGATTCCATCACGTATTGTGATGATTACCGGCGGTTCGCGCGGCATCGGCGCGGCCACCGCGTTGCTGGCCGCCAGCAAGGGCTGGGCGGTTGCGGTGAACTACGCCAGCAACGCGGCGGCTGCAGAATCGGTGGTGCAGCAAGTCACATCCCAAGGCGGCAAGGCGATTGCCGTGCAGGGCGATGTGGCGCTGCCAGCCGACATCCTGCGCATCTTCCAAACGGTGGATGCCCAATTGGGCCGCATCAGCGCCTTGGTCAACAACGCCGGCGTGGTAGACCGCGCCTCGCGCGTGGACGCCATGAGCCCAGAGCGCCTCAAGCGCATGTTTGACATCAACATCACCGGCAGCTTTTTGTGCGCCCGCGAGGCGGTGCTGCGCATGAGCACCAAGCAGGGTGGCAGC